>JAYVEJ010000238.1:0-1986 GCA_043748885.1 Luteolibacter sp.
TCATGAATACACAATGCTGATAGCGTCTGCCAATAACTCAAGCGCCACTTGATCCACCGCATCGAAACTATCGCCGAGATCTGAATCGACGTCGAGCACTGCTCGCACTTCACCTTTGTTATCTAAGATCGGAATGACTATCTCTGACAATGTGGTACTAGAGCACGCGATATGATAGGGAAGCTGAGTGACATCAGCGACGATCTGGGTGGTTTTCTCACGAGCACAACGGCCACATACACCCCGATCAAATGGAATGGTTAGGCAACCGTGCCCCCCTTGATATGGACCCACTTTGAGAATGCCTGGACTCACCACTCGGTAAAATCCCACCCAGTGGAAGTGTGGAAAGGCATGGTATAACTCTGCTGCTACCGTGGCGAGGACGGCGATTTCATCAACTTCCCCGGCGATGAGGGCGTGGATGTTTTGCCTCGTTTGATCATATCGAAATTGTTTTTCAGCCGAGTTCATCAATTCACAATTGGAAGTCAGTGGGAAGGATTTCGCGCAGGCGTTTGAGACCGGAGTGGATGAGGAAGCCGACGTTGCTGGTGGTGAGACCGGTGATGCAATGGATTTCCTGATAGCTGAGTCCTTGTTGGAACTTGAGAATGATCACATCGCGCTGGTTTGCCGAGAGCCGCTCGAGATAAGTGTGCAACTGGCCCACGCGTTCTTGGTGGTCGGCCTGTTGGTCTGGCTGGAGTTCAGTGCCGGCGACTTTTTGCCACTCAATGTCGTCGAGCGGTTGGTTGCGCTTTTCCTTGCGCAAGATGTCGAACGCCCGATTCCGACAGACGATGAAGAGCCAGGATTTAAGACTCTCTTCGACTTTATCTCGATCCTGTTGGCAGAGCTTGATGAAGGTATCTTGGACCACGTCGCGGGCAAGATCGGGATCATTGAGGATGCTGGTGGCATAGCCGATGAGTGACGATTCGTGATTCATCATCGCCTGTTCGACGAAGTTCTCCCAGCCAGACGACTGATCAGTCGCCCCCGCTGGGAGTGTTGAATTCACAAATGGCACCGACGTGATCATGTTTACCTTAACGAGGTTTCTTTACCTTACGCATGAGTGCTTCGATCTCATCCGCTTCGATGGGGATGTTTGCCATAAGATCGATATTGCGATCTTTGCCGATGAGGACATCATTCTCAAGCCGGACACCGAATCCTTCCTCGCGGATATAGATACCGGGTTCGATCGTTAGAACCATGCCTTCGGCGTACGGTTCATGTGGCGGAGATACATCATGCACATCGAGACCCATGTGGTGAGAGGTGCTGTGCGGGTAGTATTTCTTTAACAAGGGTTTATCTGGGCCTTGGGCCTTGGCCTGTTTCGCGGTGTAGAGGCGCAGGCCGATCAGCTCACGTTCCATCATTTCGACGGTTTGATTCTGAAAATCCAGCGGACTGATGCCGGGGCGGAGGATCGCATCAGCCCCGCGGAAGACGCGGAGAACGGCGTCATAAACCTCGCGCTGGCGTTTGGTGAACTTGCCATTCACGGGCACGGTGCGAGTGAGGTCCGAGTTCCAACCCGCGTACTCAGCAGCCACATCTAGCAGCACCAATTCGCCGTCCTGACAGACTTTATTGTTTTCGATATAATGCAGGACGCAGGCTCCTTCACCGGAGCCGATGATAGGCGCGTAGGCAAAGCCGCGGGACTTGCGGCGGACAAACTCGTGGAGGAGTTCGGCCTCGATTTCCCACTCACCGACGCCGGGGTTGATGAATCCTAACAAGCGCCGGAAGCCCGCCTCGGTGATGTCGCAAGCTTGCTGAATCATCGCGATTTCCTCAGGCTCCTTGGTGATTCTGAGTCGGTGCATGAGCACGGCAAGCCGCTCGTAGCGGTGGAGCGGATAGCGTGCTTGGCAGTCCCTGATGAACCGTGCGTTGCGCGTTTGCACATCCACGCAGGCCTTCGGGTATTCGTTGGTGGCGAGATAGACCTGCTCCGCCTGTGGAATT
>JAYVEJ010000239.1:0-5390 GCA_043748885.1 Luteolibacter sp.
AAAAAAGCTGTGAGCGGGTCCGCCATCTGGCAAGCTTAACTTGCAATCACACACCTATCCGGGGGGAGGAGTATTGGAGCTTTCCGGACAGGCGAACCCGCTGCACAGCTCGAAGATTACCGAAAGGCTGCTCACCTGACTAGTCCCCCAATCCGGGGTGTCGGCTTTTTGAGTTCGGAGCCAGACTAAGGAATGCGGGTGGGCTTTCCGACTGAGACAGTCGGAACACGATCTTTATTGCGGCTCGCCGGCGGGGAAAATCTCCGCGATGGACGACTCGGTTTTCTGGTCCATCCAGCGCACGAGGGCGGCCTGCATGGGGGCGAGAATTTCCGGGCGGCTGGTGGCGATGTCGGTCTCGCCGTGGGGATCGGTGGCGATTTGAAACAGCGCGAAGTGGCGACCTCCCTGGGCGGTGGGGGTGCAGACGAGTTTCCAGTAGCGGGTTTTCAGACAGCGTTGTTTGGCCTGGATGAGACGGTCGAGGTATTCGGGTTTGAGCACGAACTGATAGTTGTAGTTAGGGTCGATGCCGGTGAGCTCGTCCATCGCCGGGAGTTTGGGCCGTTCGACGCCTTTGACCTTGAACTGAATGAAGGGAAATCCAGTTTCCCCGTAGAACGGGCGGAACACGGGCGGCTCGGATTGGCGGATCCAGCCGGCGAAACTTTGGCCCTGCCAGGTGGCAGATTTTGGCTGGCCTAGCAGATCGGCGAGCGTCGGGACCACGTCGATGAGCCGCACGGTTTCCGCGATGACTTGCGGCGCAGCTCCGGGGACGTGGACGATCATCGGGACGTGGTTCGCTTGGAGGCCGCCGTTGAATGTTAGGCCATGGCCGAGGGTGACGCCCGGCTCGTAGTGGTCATCGCCATGATCGGCGGTGACGATGACGACGGTGTTTTCGGCCAGGCCGTTCGCTTTGAGTGCGGCGAGGATGCGCGCCACGCAGTCGTCGAATTGGCGGGTGCAGCCATCGTAGAGGGCGCAAATTTGTTTCACCTCGGTGGGCGGCAGTGCTTGCCACTTCGATTCGAGGTCGGTGCCGCCGATGAAGGAGTCGATGTCGAAGTCCACTTTGTTGCGGTTAGCGCCCTGATAGGCGGGATCGGCGAACATGCTGCGGTAGGGTTCCGCGCTGCCGTAGGGGAGGTGGTTGCAGGAATAGAAGACGTGCCAGAAGAACGGTTTTTGCGCGGCGGCGATCATGGCGAGGCGGCCCTCGACCCGCTTGGTGACCACCCCGGGGGTGACGAACTGGGCGAAGGACTGGAGCTGGGGAAATAGCTGATAGCCTAACGGGTTGTCGAAATACAGCGGCACGACGAAGTGCGCCATGACCACCGCTTGGCTCATGTAGATCTTGAAATTATCAAAACTCGAAACCGATAGATGCTCCATCCCGAGTGGGACGACCTCGTAGTAGCCGGCGCACCAATCGCCGATGGCGGCGGTGTCATAGCCGCGTTTGCGGAGCAGCAAGGGCAGGGTCTCGATGCGCTTGTTAGTCGCCTCGACGGTCGCTCGGTCGGGGTACATTTGGCGGATGCCGTGGCTCTGCGGATACTGCGAGGACATCAGTTGCACGCCGGATTCCATGGTCGAGGCGATGGAGGTGTAGCAATTTTCGAAGCGGGTGGAGCGGCTGGCGAGCGCATCGATCACCGGCGAGACGCCGCCACGGGCGAGGCCATCCGAACGCTGCGGCTCGTAGCCTGCACAGCCTAGCAGATCACCGCGCAGCGAGTCGGAGCCGATGATGATGACGTTCATCGGCGCACCCGTGGCGGCGGTTTGCTGGTGCGGGCGCACTGGGTCGCGATTGAAGTAGATCGTGAAAATGACGGCGGCGGCGGCGACGCTCGCTACCGTCCAGCCGAGTCGGCCGCGGCGGCGGATTTGCCATAACAGGGCGCAGGCGATGATGGCGATGGGCAGCACGCTGAATAGCACGAACAGGCAGGTCGGTTTCACCGCCTCCGGGATGAGATCTAGCGCTTTGTAATACCATTGGCCGAACTGCGCTTCATCGAGGAAATACGGTCGCGTCTCGACTAACCGGAGCGTGAAATAGCCATGGACCAGCGCGGTCAAGCCGAGGCTGCGGAGGAGGATCGCGCGGCGAGAGCGGTGTCTCGAACGCGCGGTCCAGAAGACGACGAATGGCTGAACGAGAATGGCCGCGGCGATGGCCAAAACGACGTAAGCGATGAGCATTTGCACGTTTTGCCAAACGAGAAATCCCAGGTATTGGTCGCGGGCGAGGGCGCTGAACTTGTTAGCCATTTCCCCCGAGGCGCTGGTTAGCCGCCAGAGGGCGATGGCGTATTGAAAGACGAGGAAGAGCGACGTGCCGGCTAGGACAGGAAGGAATTTCGCGTAAGGAGCTGGTGGCGAGTGGTGAGTGCAGGAATTCAAAATAACAGAGGCGCTTGCTAGAAATGGTAGGGGGAATTCTCTGGCTCAGGACTCGGGCGGATCGAGGTAAATCCAGCGCGGAGACAGCAGTTTTTCGATCACCACGCCGCGCCGGGATTGGAGTCCTTGAGGGATGCTCAGGCGGAGGATCACGGAGGTCTTGCGGCCCTTATTTTGACTCACCCGAGTGGCGAGGGATTTCGCGACCTCCGCATCCGCCTTGGCATAGCCGAAGAGAGTTTCATCGCTCTCCAGCGCGGTTAGACGAAAGCAGTTCCAGTGGCTCGAATCCGCAAACTCATGGCTGAAAAAATTGTCCGGCTCGAGGTAAACGCGGAAGTCCATCGAGACTCCGGCGGGGCGCGTCGTGGCGAAGCTGTCCCACTTCATCGGCTGATAGCAGACCAGCGTTTCCCAGTCGATGCGGGGTTCGCCGGAGTCGAGGATTTCAAGGACCAAACTGCGGCGGCTGTGGTCGGCGAGTTCGACAGTCGCCATCCAGAAATTTGAACGATTATCGAGCGTGACGGGCTGGAATAAATTGGTGCGGATGACGCGGTTGAGAGGGATCGGCTTGCCGCCGTAGTAGCGGTCCATCAGCGGGCGCACCCGCTGCGGATGGCGGACTAGCTTGGTGAGATCCTCGATCCGAGTGGTGTCGAAAAACTTGCGGGTGATCGCATCGATCTGGTCGATCAGTTGGCTGGCTTCCTGTTCTTCCTTGGCGTCATTTCCGACCATTGACTGGGTCTCGATCCGGATCTTGTCGGCCTGAATGTCCGCCTTTTTCACCCCGTTCAGCGACCAAATCATCCCGCCGCTGAGGATCAGTCCGATGAGCACGAACCAGCCCCACGGGATGGCTTTGCGGTAGGTGGAATTTCTACCCCACTCGTGCTCCAGGAAATCGGGATTGGCCGCTTCCGTCTCGATCAGAGCCTCGATCCCCGGCTGATGGGTGCGGGATTCGAAATCCTCGCGATCCGGCACTTCCAGACGTTGGCTGACTTTGGCCTCCACCGGTTTGCCGAGGCGCACCGGCGGTTCCCGCAGCGAAGTTTCTGCACTCTGCAGCCGGATCACGGGCGCTTTCAGATCCGCCGCGTCATCCACCGGCCTCAGTTCAAATCGTTTTTCCTCACGCGCCATTTCCAGCGCAAGAAAAGCTACAAAAGCCCATCGACGCAACGCAACTCTCACTCTAAATCTGTGGCGCAAACCACCATGGCCGCACCCCAGCGCATTCTCATCGTCACCGCCGCTTTTGGTGAGGGGCACAACAGCGCCGCCCGCAATCTCGCGCTCGCGCTCGATGCCGCCGGTGCACTCACCCAAGTGAGCGATCCCTGCATACTGGGGATTCCGCGCATCACCGCCGTCGTCAACCACGGCTACCGCTACGTGACCACCCATTTCCCGCAGCTCTGGGCGAGAATCTATCGCTCCACCGACAACTGCGATTTCAGCCGCCAGCACTCACCCGTGATGCGGCGGATCGAGACCGCGCTGGCCGACCTCGTCCGCGATTTCAAGCCGGACGCCGTGGTCAGCACCTACCCGCTCTATCCTTATTTCATGACCCGCATCTTGGCAGATTCCGGGGAAAAAACGCCGGTGTTCGTCGTCGTCACTGATTCCATCGAGATCAACGCCGCTTGGCTGCGCGCCAAGTGCGACCGCTGGCTCGTTACCGATCCCGCGACGCGAGAAGCCATGATCCGGGCCGGACTGGACGCCGGAAAAATCGTTGATACCGGCTTCCCCGTGCATCCAGATTTCTCCAAATTAACACCCTTGGCCACTTCGGACGGCTGCGATCCCTTCCGCATTCTCTATTTCCCCACCGCCAAGTTGCCCTTCGTCCGCCGTCACGCCCGCGCCTTGTTAGACGCTTCGCCAGCTGTCCGGCTGACCATCATTCTTGGGCGAAATGTCCGCGCGCTTTACTCCCGCGCGCGCGAAATCCAGCAAGCCTATCCCGGTCGCGTCCGGCTCATCGGCTGGACGCGCCGCGTTCCGCAGTTTTTAAACAACCACCATCTCGTCGTCGGCAAGGCGGGTGGCGCCACCGTCCACGAGGCCATCGCCGCCCGCTGCCCAATGCTCATTCATCACCTCGTCCCCGGCCAAGAAGAAGGCAATCTGCGACTTCTTGAAATCATCGGCGGCGGCTACCTCGCCGCCACCCCGGCAGCTCTCACCCGCAGCGTGACCGCCCTCCTCGCCGACCACGCCGCTGGCTGGCACACCATGAAAAACGCCCTCGCCCACCATGGCCGCAACGCCGGTGCGCTCGCCGCTGCTAGATATATCTTGGCAGAGATCGGGGCTACCGGGCGCATGGAAATGGAAACCGCTCGCGCAACTGGCTGGCTTCCCGCAAACCGACCGAAGGGCGTGGATCACCCTCACAAGCGCACGCAGCGGCCCACCATCGAAGAAGTGATCGATGCCGCTTTCGAAGACACCGCCAGCCGCGACTTCGTGGATTATAGCGTCATTTCCGCCGCAGAAGCGGCGGCCTTGCAAGCCGACGCACCGTTCGACGGGAGCGGCTGGACGCGCCGGGTGGAGGCGGACTCAATCAATAAAATTCTCTCGAAGCACGCCAGCGATTCATTCCCGCTGACCGAGGAGGACATCCGCAAGCTGCCGGATCTACATCGCCTCCCTAACACCCACGCTTGGGAACTCCGCAAAAATGAGTGGCGGCTCAAAACCATCGTCCGCAATGACCGCAGTCTCTGGATCATTGAAGAGGCGCGGACCGGTCAAAAAACTCTCAACCTCGTTTCGATGTATCGACCGTGAAAAATCAAAGGCCAACACGTCCTGCGAAATTTGCGGAGGCCATCGCTGGCCAGCGGATCTCTTACACGTCGGGAGCTGAATCCCACGACAGGGCGTGTCGGCAAGAAACTGGCTACCATGAAACCGCAACATTTCAACTGCCTTTTCCACTAACAGACTCC
>JAYVEJ010000240.1:0-5382 GCA_043748885.1 Luteolibacter sp.
TCCCCCGTCCTCCATGCGGACGAAACCGGCGTGCGTTGCTGCGGAAAAACCCACTGGCTCCATGTCGTCAGCACCGCCAGCCACAGCCTCTTCACTTACAGCCCCAAACGCGGAGTCGAAGGATTCAGCGTCGGCCAAGTGCTACCCCATTTCTCCGGCACCCTCGTCCACGACTTCTGGAACCCTTACGATGACTGGGTTTTCAGCGGCTTGGAAGCCCACCCCGAGCAAGTCAAGCCGAGCGGCAAACGAGGTCGGGTCAAACAAAGCCCCGAAACGAATCTACTCCGGCGCTTGCGGGACAAGCGCGAAGAAGTGCTGCGTTTCAGCAATGATTTGCAGGTTCCCTTCGACAACCACCAGGCCGAGCGTGATTTACGGATGATCAAAGTGCCGCAAAAAGTCTCCGGCTGTTTCCGCAGCGAGGAAGGAGCGAAGCGGTATTGCGTGATCAGCAGCTACATTTCGACCATCCGCAAACACGGGCTGAACCTGATGGACTCCCTCAAATCCGCCTTCACCGGAAATCCCGTCAACTTCACCACCTGAATAGTTACGAAAAAATTAAAAAACGCCTTGATTCGATCTGATCCTACTGGCCCTAGCGATGATTGAAGCTCATTTTGCGGCAGGTGCTTTCGATTGGTCGATCTGAACAGCATCCGACGGCTGGATAACAGCCACCAACAGCGGGCGCGTCTTGCTCGATAGGCCAGTGCTCGGATAAACGGCGATGACCGGGCACCAAGGTGCGCGGAGATCCAGCGGAACGACATCCAGTGAGTAGGTCTCTCCAGCCGCTGCGGCGGAGAGTTGAAGGAGCTTGAGTCCATTCTGCGGGTTGACGAGGACCATGGCGACAGCGCACTTGCCCGGGTCGATCTGCTGGATCGTGCGGTCGCGTGCGGTGATGGTGAGGACGGCCCCGCTCAGGTTCATGACCATGGCGGTGGGGGTGGCGGAGTTGAGCTTCGAACAAATGACAAACCGGGAGGCAAATCCCTCGCTCCAGGGTTTACCCGCCTCACGATTGAAGATCACCATCAATGTAGGCACCTTCTCCGCAGGGTCGGGGTTCTCCGAGGCCTCAAGCAATGCAGGCGTGATGGTTTGAATTCTGGGCGCGGCGCCCGCGGGGGCAAGGCTGATAGGTTCCTTCCCGCTAGGCATTTTCATGCTTGCCGGCTCGGTGTTGAGGGAAAGCGTGAGGTTGTGCCCTGCAACCGACCACTCTTGGGGGAACCATTGATTGGTAGATTCCATGTCGGCTTCATAGCCGGTAAATCCATCGACTATCTTAATTTTCATCCTAGGAACCGGGATCTCGCCGATCGCGGCGACGATCAACTCGCGCGGCGGCACGGCATTTTGTGCCGCCGCGGCAAGCGTCAGCAGCGGGGCAATCAAAAGGGCGCGGAATTTCATAACTCGTTGACGGACGTCAGCCACTTGATGTTCAGCACCTCGAATCGGCGGCCAAACTTTTGGTTGATCGGGTTTAAGGCGGGGTTCGGGATCCGTTGGGTGCCAGACTCAATCGTCGGCGGGATGAGTGCTGAATTGCCAGTGCTCGGGCTGCCAGCTTGATCGATGGCCGCCGCAGTCAGGTAGTCGGGGCTGCGGACGACGATCGCCTCGCAGGTCGCGCGGCTCAACAACTTGCCGTTTTTATCATAACTCGCACCGGTAGCGCGGATGCGGAACGTGTCGCCGCGGGCACACAAGGATCCCCCCAATGGCTCCAGTAGGTCCGCTTGTTCGATGTAACCTGCGGCCCCTTCCATCAGACGTCTGGAAGCATTTTGGTAACGGCCACGGTTCGCGACTGAAACCAGGGTGCCGGTGTCGTCGGGTGTAGCAATCAGCGCCGGTTTGATGAGGTCCGGGTTCGCCAAATCGGCGCGGATCAATGCCTCTTCGAGTGCGCCGCGGTCGCCGCTGGTATTGGCGGCGAGACGGCGATTGACAAAATCCGCCACGCCCAGGAATGGCCCGCGTTCCTTGACGACCTCAACAATCTTAGCCACGAGAATGGTAATTTGGGCGTCGCTCAAGCCAAGCCCGCCGCCCCACGCCGGATCGCTCGAGGCGGGCATGCGGAATTTTGCAAACGGGTGGTCACCCGCAACCGGATTGCCTGCCGCATCGCTGCGGACAAGCTTTTTCAAACCACCCAAGACCGCCGCCCAAGCGGTCGGGGAGGTGCTGTTGACATTGAAAGCCCCCTCATTGGCGAGCAGATAGGCGGGCAGCCAGAGTCCGTAAGTGTCCGGGGAACTGCCTGCTAGAGTCATCCCGCGGGTGGTATCCCGCAGTTGCGGATGAGCGACATACTGGCGGTTAGGAAGCCGATCGGTCCCGTTCCAAGCGCCAGCCTGCGACCACGACGATGCAAAGGTGCCATCCCAGAGCTCGCGATTGGCTTCAAACGCGAGATCATAAAGCAGGATCTCGTTGGTGGAGTCGGCTGACTGGATGATGTCGCCAAAATTAGTAGCGCCTTGGGAGATGAGGATGCTAGTCCATGGATTTGGCAGAGCCGCGATGGCAGGAATGGCGGTGGCATTCTTATCAGAGTGAAGCGCCGTGCGCGAGCTGCCGATCGGCTTGACCGGGTGCCAGGTCCACGGGGAAAGCGGCACATTGCGCAGGGTGCCGATGGACTGAAGCGGCAGGCTCGTGTCAGGAATATCAATGAGCGGAAATGACAACTTAGAGGCATGATTGAGAGGATCGCCATAGGGGCAGCCACGCGCTTTGCCATTGAGAAAAACGCCCCAGTTATTACCGATGCCATAGGCGTCGTAGGCCGCCTTGCAGCGATACCAACAACCTGTATGAAGATCGATAGCCTGCTTTATAAAAGTTGAGGGGGTCCGGCAAGCAACTGAGGCAAGCGGATTCCAGTCTGCCATGAGCGCGGTGGTGTAAGGTGGCTGGACCGGCGTCATCCCGGCGGCGGCAATCTCGGTAGTATCATCGATCCACGAGAGATGGTGGCGGTAGTTCCAAGCGCGCGGCGGCTTGCGGGTAGTATTGAACACCCCCCAGGCTGATCCGCTATTCATTGGATGGTTGTTCCACTCGGGATACACGACGACATAGCCGGGATTTTCTCCCCCGCCGGCGTGGGTCAAATAGAGTCGCTGCAGGGTCGGGTAGGCGGAGTTTGTCAATACACTATCCGCCGAAAGAACGCCGCTGGGCGGCGCAGCTTTTAAGAAAAACGGCATTGGCCTCCAGTGCACCCGTTCGAAATCAGTGACACCTGTCATGTAGCGTTTCACTGTTTCTCCTGCGGCGAGGCGCGTTGGCAAAGCTGCCGGGGAGGGTTTATCGATGTAGAAGTTTTTCAATCCGACTGGCTGCGAGGCAGTGAGCACGTTGCTGGCTGGATTATTCGGGTCGTAGGGCGACATCATACTTGCCGGGGTAATCGGGGTGAACACCAGGCACTCGCCGGGGCCGAAGGTCGTAGCCTCCACCGTAAACATGAAATAGGAATCTTTTCCGTCTAAAAAATTGGAACCTAGGGGCCTGAATTGCTCACCCCAGCCGTTAATCACGTTTAGTTTTGAGACGGCACCTGAGGGCGTTTTCAACTCCACCATGAGACCGCCGGCGGTATCGATTTGTTTTGGCATGGCGAAGACATAGCGATTGCAGGTCAGTGTGGCATTGTAGGGATTCCACAAAGTAAGCCTCGGAAAGACATGGACCCGGATCGAAGTGGCGGCCGGGGTGACCGGAGTAAAATCCCAGTGGAACCCGGCATCAACGACCACCGGGTGAAGTGGCATGCTGTTAGCGCGGGCGGCATCGACCGCGAATCCCTCGCCGCCACCGCCGGTGTTTGGGATCGCGCGGACAACCGACGGATCGGTGCCAGTGAGTTTCCGGGCCGCCGCGCCGGGGAGTTGATACCAATTGCGCAGCCGCTCCCATTGCGGGCCGGTCTTGCGGTGTTGGGTGCCAGGAAGGATTGAGCTTTTGGCGGTAATCCCAGTAAGACCCATGGCGGGAAGCTGGCCCATGACTGCGGCTGACGACCCGACAAAGCGGGTCATGTCGGACTTGAACCCACCTTTGACCGGGTCGGTGAAAAGCCCGAAGGATCGCTCGGTTCCGCTGTCCCCGAGGATTCCGTTGCCCAGCTTTCCTCCGGCAAGGTAGGCACCCTGAAGCGATGTGACTTTGCGGCGGTCGGTCGTGGTCGCGAAATAGTCGATCGGCAAGATCCCCCCGGCGATTTTCGAGGTGTCGCTGCGCGGGGCGGCGCTCAGTCCGACTTGGGCCGCATCTCCTACGTTCACGCCGCTGGCGAGGCTCGTTTGCTGCGAAAGGTCTTGCGTCCACCAGGCAACACTACCGGTCGTGCCTACCTTCACTTCGGGTGCCCCCACCCGCTCGGTTGCCGACCAGCGGCCAAGGTCAACCCGGCTGGCGCCTGTCGAGTCCGGGCTGACCAAGGGCGCGATGAACCAATCCGACTTCCAAGTGGTGGATAGCGCCCGGCTATCGACCAGATAGTTCTTCAGGCCGCTGGTGGTCGGCGCAATGGGGGGCGTCAGCCCAGTTGCGTTCACTGCGCCCGGCGTCCATACCCCAGTCCACGCGGCCGGGTGCTGGGCGGAGGCCAAGTTGGCCGGCCCGGTGATCCGCTGATCCGGCCCCGCCGTGATCTGGAGTTGGGCAATCGCCATCTGGAGTGCCACCATCGCATTACTCCGCGCCAACGCCCGCGCGTCGCCGTGGGTAGATGCCCTAACTGAAATTGCGCTGATCTGGAGGAGGCCGACTGCGATGAGCACAAGCAGAACCATCATGAGCAGCGTGACCACTAGGGCAAATCCCCTCTCACGGGGCAAGTGCCGTTGAAAGAGCCGGTGGTCGGACCAGAAGGCGGGGACAAACGGGAATACGCGTCCGCCGAAGATACGGTTGATTTTCATTTTGTCGGTTCGTTCCAAAGTTTACCAAGCAAAGATTACGAGAAAAACAGCACGCGGATGCCGTGTCCAGCAAAACAACGGAGCAACCTGATGGATATCTGGAATGTAAGGGGTGTCCATAGTTTACCACTTGGTCATCCGAGACTGTACATGCTGGCGGCCTGGCGAAGTTGTGCTCCTAAGAATTTGCTTCTGACAGGTGGCCACTGAAAGAGCCAATGGGTCGGACCGGAGGGCGGGGAAATGGGGTTGCCACCGGATTTAGAAGGCGGGGATCGGCTTCCTGTTACGGCGCACTCACGGCTTGGAGGCGACCGAAGAGTTCGGTGTTGGCTCCCTTGGCGACGGTGATTTCCACCTTGTCGATGCCTGCAACCGGATTGTTCGGAGTGACGGTGACACCGGAGCGGCTAGGGATGGCGACCGGGGT
>JAYVEJ010000241.1:0-13773 GCA_043748885.1 Luteolibacter sp.
AGCCGGAAACCGACGATTTTTTCTAACTCAAGCATCATGTCCAAGTTGATCGTCTGCTCACCGAGAGTGTGGAAAACGTAGGGCTGAAGCACCGGGTAATCGAACTGCATGTGGTTCCAGCCGACCACCAGATCCGCCCGCACAAGCTCCTCGCCGAGTTTCTCCATCTCGTTCTCCGCGTAGATCTCATAGCTGCCGCGGGCGGTGCTGTAGGTGACGCCCACCGAGACGCCCATCTTGGCTTTGTGAGAAAATCCCCCCACGTCGCCGAAGCTGCGCTGCGTTTCCAAATCGAAATAGACGATGTTTTTTCCGGCCACGCCGGGTTGTAGCGGGCGATGCTGGCACCCGGCAAGTGCGATGGCGGGTATCAGCCGAATCGTAGAACAACTCGTGACGCCTAACGGGCCTAAGCAATTTTTAATTGCACTTCAACATCCCTTCGGTTCGCGCGCGAAGAATCCAAGGCGGTGTCGGTGCTGCGCTCTGCCGCCGCAGTCCATGGGGCTTGCGGGGGGCGGGAATTCGGGGCATTGAGTGGGATGCCCATCGTGCTTGCATCATCTTCGCCCCGCCGCCGGGAATTGTTAGCCGAGGCGGGGGTGGTGTTCGAGGTGCTGCATTCTCCCGCCGAAGAAGTCCACGATGCGACCATGAAGCCCGATGCTTTGTGCGAATGGAACGCCGTCTTGAAGGCGGAGGCCGTGGCGCTAATGAGGCCAGATGCGACGGTCATCGGCTCGGACACGTTGGTGTTTATCGATGAGATTCCACTGGGAAAACCGGCGGATTTGGCAGAGGCGCGCGGGATGTTGCGGCGTTTGTCTGGGCGCACTCACCGCGTCTGCACTGGAGTTTGCGTGATCGATCCGGGCGGGCGGAAAATCGTGTTTCACGACATCACGGAAGTAACATTTCTCCTGCTAGACGATGCGGCGATCGACGGCTATTTCTCACAGGTGAACCCGTTAGACAAAGCGGGTGGCTATGGAATTCAGGAGTGCGGCGAGATGATCATTGCCGGGATTTCCGGCAGTTACGACACCGTCATGGGCCTGCCAGTGGCGAGGGTGGTGGCGGCGCTGGAGTGAAAACGCATTGCGGTGGCGAGGGTGATGGGTGAAGAATCGCGCATGGAGATTCCGCACCGTTACCCGGTCATTTTCAACCCTCGGGCGCGTAGCCAGAAGGGTGGCCGGGTGCTGCGGTTTTTGATGAGTCATGCGAATCGGTTCGCGCTGTTTGCGACGAATCACGCGGGCGAGGCGCGCGAGCTGGCGACCCGTTTCGCGGCGGCGGGCGAGCCGGTGGTGATCGCCGCCGGCGGCGATGGCACGCTCAACGAGGTCGTCAGCGGGCTTGCGGGGTCGGACTCGCTGCTAGGCGTGCTGCCGGCCGGGACGATGAATGTTTTTGCCCGGGAAATGGGGATTCCGTTCGACTCGCTGGAGCGGGCGTTCTTGGTGATCCAGCGCGGGTTCGTGAGAGAGGTGGATTTGTTTGAGGCGAATGGCTCGCCATTCGTGCAGATGGCGGGTGTCGGGTTCGACGCGATGGTCATCGAGGAAACGACGTGGGAGTTGAAAAAAATGTTAGGTCCGTTGGCTTATTTGGTGGCGGCGGTGAAAGTGCTGGGCGAGCGACCTCCGCGGATCGAGGTGATTTGTGCGGACGGCAGGCGCGAGGAGGGGGTGGCGGTGCTCGCTGGGAACGGCTCGCTGTATGGCGGGCAATTCAAGTTTTTCCGCAATGCGAACAACCATGACTCCAAGTTAGACGTGCTTGTTTATAAGGAAGCCGGCTATCGGTTGGTGCTGGACTCCCTGCGCGGGCTGGCGTTTGGCGGCATCGATCTGATGGAATCGACGAGTTGTTTCCAGGCGGAGGAATTCATCGTGAGGGCGGATCGGGAAGTGCCGGTGGAAGTGGACGGCGAGTTGATCGGGCGGTTTTCCGAAGTGCGCTTCGTGGAAACGGCCAACCGGCTGCGGGTGATCGCGCCGGAGGAGCCACTCGTCGGCGGATTTGCGGATGCGGTGAAGTCGCTGCTGCAATGGCCGCGGCGGGCGGAAGAACTCCAACCCACGTCACGAGGATGAAGTCCTCCAAGAAAGGAAGGTTCAGGCGCGGGCTGGGGCGGTTCGCGAAAGGGGTGCTGGCGCTGATCGTGTTGTTTCTCGGGGTGGTGGCGTACGCCAATATTGCGGCGATCTGGGCGTCTCGCGGGCGGCTTTTCGACGAAGTTTCTGGCGTCCCCGCGACCCCGGTGGGCTTGGTCTTAGGCACGACGGACCGGGTGAACGGCCAGGAAAACCTGTATTTCCGCTACCGGATCGACGCGGCGGTGAGGGTTTGGAAAGCGGGAAAGCTCAAGACGCTCATCGTTTCCGGGGATAACCGCAGCCCTTACTACAATGAGCCGGAAAAAATGAAGCAGGCGCTGGTCGAGCGGGGAATCCCGAGTCACCGGATCGTCTGCGATTTCGCCGGACTGCGGACGCTGGACTCGGTGGTGCGGGCGAAGGAAATTTTCGGGACGCACTCCATCCTAATCATCAGCCAACGATTCCAAAACGAGCGTGCGATCTATCTGGCCAAGGCTAACGGGATCGAGGCTTACGGCTTCAACGCCCGCGATGTGGAGACCCAAGCCGGCCTGAAAACTCGCGTCCGCGAGGTGGGGGCGCGGGTGAAAATGTGGCTCGACGTGAATTTTCTCAACACCCGGCCCAGCCATCTCGGGGAAAAAATCGGACTGCCGAAGTAGCAAGAATCTCGTAGCCGCCCAAGATGTCCGTTGCCTTCTCACGCCGTATTATCGCAGTCTAGCAGCCATGAACCTTCGCCCATTTCAAACTTGCGCCGTCTGTTTCCCGTTATTTTTCGCGGGATTGTCTGAGTTGGGCGCTGCCACGCCGGAGAGATTGGAGGCAGCGGATTGGAGTGCGATCCAAGAGGCCGGACCACAGCCGCTCATATCCCAACAGGCTTATCTCAAAGCCAGCAACACTGGGAAGAATGATTTCTTCGACGCGGTGGCCATCTCGGGAGACACGGTGATCGTCGGAGCGCCGTTTGAGGACAGCAAAGCCACCGGTGTAGATGGCAAACAAAACGACGATAGCCTTATCAATTCCGGCGCGGCCTACATTTTCACCCGCAGCGGCGGGAAATGGACGCAGCAGGCGTACCTCAAAGCGAGCGACGCTAGCAAGAAGGCGCAGTTTGGCCTGTCGGTGGCGGTGTCTGGAGACACGGCGGTGGTCGGTGCTTTCGGCGCGGGTTCCCAAGCAGGCGCGGCCTATGTTTTTACTCGTGTCGGCACGAAATGGACTGAGCAGCAGATTCTTAAAGCCAGCAACACAGCGGCTGGCAGCTTGTTCGGCTATTCCGTGGCGGTGTCTGGTGAAACGGTGGTGGTCGGCGCGTTCGGCGATCCGAGCAAAGCCACCGGAGTGGGAGGCTCGCAGACGGACAAAACCATGGTCCAAGCGGGCGCGGCGTATGTATTTACTCGAAGCGGAACGGCGTGGACGCAGCAGGCTTATCTCAAAGCAAGCAACACGGATCGGGGCGATTTGTTCGGGATTTCCGTAGCGGTTCTGGGCGATACCGTGGTCGTCGGGGCTGCGGGGGAAGACAGCAGAGGCGGCGGAAAACAGGCGGATAACGAGGCCGACCAAGCAGGCGCAGCATACGTTTTTGCCCGCACCGGCACGGCTTGGAAACAGCAGGCTTACCTCAAAGCCAGCAACGCCGGGAGCGGTGACATGTTCGGCAGATCGGTGGCGATTTCACCGGATACCGTCGTCATCGGGGCCAACCAGGAATCGAGCAACTCGAACGCGATCAACGGCAATCAGGCCGACAACAGCGCGGCACAGGCAGGCGCAGCCTATGTTTTCGCCCGCCGCAACAAGACTTGGCGGCAGCAAGCCTACCTCAAAGCAGGCAACTCCCGTGCCGGGGACCAGTTTGGTTTCTCAGTCGCGGCAGCAGGCGACATCGTGGTCGTCGGTGCCTATGGGGAAAGCAGCAACGCCAACGGCGTGGGCGGCGATTCAGCGGATAAAAGCGCCGCCATGGCCGGTGCGGCTTACGTATTTTTGCGCAGCGGAACCACCTGGAAACGGCAAACTTACTTGAAAGCCAGCAAGTCCGGGGCCGGCGACTTGTTCGGTTACGCCGTCGCTGCGGCGGGCGACTCGGTGATCGTCTCGGCCTCCGGGGAAGACAGCAACGCGACCGGGGTGAACGGTCCGCAGGGTGATAACAGCTTCACCAACGCCGGCGCGGCCTACGTGTTTGGCGGGCTTGGCTCCGTCAGCCCGGAAATCGAAATCGAAACGCCGTCGGGGAAATTGCTGGCCGACGGCAATCTCGGGATCGCTTTCACTGCCGTCGCCACCGGTGCTAACAAGCCAGAGCAGAAGGTTCTCACCATTCGGAACACCGGGACGGTGGCTCTCACTCGCATCGCCGTGACGCTCGATGGTGTGGACGCCAGCAGTTTCAGCCTAAATACCACGGGCATGACCACCAGCGTGGCTGCCGGCGATAGCACGACTTTTTCCGTCACGTTCCTCGGGACGGGCACAGTGACGGCCACGCGGATCGCGGCGATCCATGTCGCGAGCAATGATTCGGATGAAAACCCCTTCGATATCGCGCTGAGTGCTCAGACTTTTTCCACCGTCGCCGACAAGGACGCGGACGGCTTGAATGACTGGGCAGAGTATCAATACGCCAAGCTTGGCTTCGATTGGCAAGTGGCTCAGCCCGACCTCGTCGCCAAACTCAAAGCCGGTTCAAATGCGGCCGGCCTCTACAGCCAGTCAGAAATTCCAACCCTAGAAGTGGGCACCCCGTTCCTCGTCAAGGATGCCACCACCGGCGAATTCAAGCTGACCCTCGGGCTGCAGCAATCCACCGGTTTGAGCACTTTCACGGCGTTCCCGATGACGTTGCCGAAAACCAAGATCACCACCGACGGGAAGCTGGAGTTTCTCTTCACCTCTCCAGCCGCAGCCGCTTTCTATCGGGTGCAGGCGCAGTGAGATTAGGGGGAAATCATATCAACTTCTTAAATGCCTGTGGCTCAATAGGCGGCGGGCAGAATACCCGCGCCACGAAGGTTGTTTCCTCGAACACCAAGGGTGTTGCGTCCTCCAGCCCGGGGTTGCCGATCACGGCTACCCCGGGAACGGGGATCGTCCAAATCATGAACTCCAACGGAGTTCCGGCGTGGGTGAGGCCGTTGGTCGGAATTGGGAATCACCCACCTGACACGGAGGCCGGAACCACTTTGTGGTTCGGGATTCTTGGACGCACCGTCCCAGGGTAGGTGTTCGTTCCTCACACCAACCCTGGGCTGAAGGACGCAACACCGTTGGTGTTAGAATTCTGCCAATCCTCCAGTGGGTCGTGTAGCCGGACAAAAAAAGGCCGCCGGAGCACCCACCCCGACGGCCAAGCTGAACAACTCCAACACAGCGCGATTTGAGTCGCGGCTTGTAATGAGGCTGACAACTGCTGTTCACCCTTACATGAAAACGCGAACTTACGTCCGGTCTTCAGCAGCTTTTGACTCCACAAGGGTGGCCGCGTTCAATAATCACCTGACTGAAGTTCTAGCGGCGGCTCGACGAGCGGATCGAGGGCTTCATTTTGCTGGTGGATAATGGCTTCTCAGCCACCTGATCGGGCCCGCGCACAAGGACCGCGCGACGAGATCCTTCCTTGTCAGCCACGGGGACAATCGTATCCACCGGAGGCAACATGCCCGGGCCATCGGCGAAAGTGCGGGTTCTTTCGGAGGCTTTGTAACGGGCGTCCATGTCCGCTTGGACGGAGTTGAGCGAGCGCTCGTTGTTCACGATGGAGGGCTGGATGAAGACCATCAGCTCGCTGCGATCCTTGGTTTCCTGGGTGCTGCCGAACAAGCCCCCGATGTAGGGGATGCTGCTGAGAATGGGGATTCCGCTTTTGGTCTTAGCGTTCTTCGAGGAAATCAAGCCACCTAGGACGATGGTTTGATTGTTCGGAACGGTGACGGTGGTGAGGATTTCGCGAGTGGAAATCCGTGGCACGGTGAGGTCGCCGCCGTTGCCACCGCCGCCGGCGATGGTTTGGGTGCCGTTTTGCTCGTCGTTGAGTAGGGCGATTTCCATGGTGATGTCATTTTCCGAGTTCACCAGCGGGCGAACTTCGAGTTTGAGAACCACGTCTTGGTATTCGATCTGGGTGCTCGCATTGCCACTGGTGCCAAAGCTGTTGCTGCCGGTGGGGATGGCGATGCGCTCACCGCTGGAGATCGTGCCTACCACGTTGTTGGCGGTGAAAATACTGGGGCGGGAAAGCACCGTGAAGTCGGTCTTCGACTGGAGGGCTTGCAGATAGACGTTCAGGTTGTTGCCGATTTTCCCATAGATTTGAAGTCCGCCGCCGCTGCTAAGGGAGCCTGGATTGAAGACGTTTTGCGCCGGTGTTCCTGGAACGGCGGGCACGAAACCAGGAGTGTTAGGCGTGCCAGAGGCGGGAACGCCGGGAATGGCCGCCACCAACTGATTGAGAATCGGCAGGACAGGTCCACTGCCGTTGCCGCCTCTGCCGACGAAGTCATTGCCCAACTTGAGATAGTCGAGGCCTACTTTAAAATCGTCGTTGAGCGTGAGCTGGCCGATGACCGTGGAAATCATGACTTGGTCGGGTTTGACGTCGATCTGATCCAGCAAGCGCTCGATGATTTCCAAGCCGGATGGCGGACCTTGGACGACGACCGAGTTGGTGATGTTATCCGCGACCAGAAGGGTGCGGCCGACGAGGGAGGACTCGGGAGCTGAGCTGATATCGCCTCCGCTGAGGGAACTGCCACCGCCTGAACTGCCGCCCGACGAGCCACCGCCACCAAATGAGCCACCGCCTGAAGAGGAGCCGCCGAAGTTGGCACCGGTGCTGCCGCTGCTGCCGCTACTCCGACCACTGCTCCGACCGTTGCTTCGACCGCTGCTGGAAGCTTGGCGGCTATTACCGGCTTGACTGCGGTTTCCAGCGCCGCCTTGGGCACCCCCTGCGGCACCGCCTTGGGCACTGCTGCCGCCGCCTCCGCCGCCGCCGCCCGAGCCGGTGCCGGAGAATGCGCGGGTCAGAGCATCGCTGGCGATGGGCAGGAACTCGGAGACCTTGAGGAACTTGAGTTTCCGGCGGAGGAAATTCTTCTCGCTGGTTTCCACGTCGAACTCGCGGACGAGGCCTTCCACGAAGATGAGATCGACCGGGCGACCCATGACGAAGATCCGGTTAGTCCGGGGATCGGGGACGATCTGGACTGGGGTGTCTTCCCCACTGCCGCCGCCACCGGCGCCGGCCTGGACGAGTGCTCCTCCTCCTGGCACGGGCGCGGGAACATTGCCATCGGCGCGCTGGATGCCGGCGGTTTTTTGCGCGGATTGTTGGGCGGTGAGAAGAGTCGTGAGGGTGTCTGCGATCTCGGTGACGTCGGCGTATTGGACCTTGATGAAACGGCTGCCCTGGACCGAGCCGGGCTTGTCGATTTCCTGCTTGAGGTCGATGAGCTTGCGGATCAGCGAGGTGTTTTCCGTGATGACCACGGCGGAAGCGTTAGGGACGGCGGCGATCGACCCGTAAGCGCCGAACTGGCCGATGATCTGGGTGAACGTATTGACGGCTTCGGCGGGCTTAATGTAGTCCAGCTTCATCACATAGGTGATGACGGCATCGCCTTCGGGCATGGTGGTGTTTTCGTTATAAACAATGCCATTCTGGTTGTATACATCCACGCCGCGGCCTGTCGGGCGGATGCCGCCGGTGGACAGGGTGAGAATGTCGAGATTCGGATTTTGCTTATCCGGAACGAACACGAAGTTCTCGATGATGGCGGCGATTTTGAGAAGTTCAGCAGCTTCGGCGTAGGTGAGCGGATCCTTGGCGGTGGCGTCCTGCACGAAGCGGAACTCTGCAGTGGAAGCTGCGGAGGAGACGATCACGCGGCGGCCGGTGTAACGCCGATAGAGTCCGGCTAGGGCGTCGCCACTGAGTTTCAGCTCCTCGATGGGTTCGGTAATTTTTGTCTCGCCCAAAGGCACGCCGGGTTGGGGTGCGGGCTGATTTACACCCGTCGGAAGTCCGGCGGCGGGTGGCGGGACTACGCCGGGAATCGGCACCCCCGGCGGAGTCACGGACGCAGGCGGAGCCTCGGCGGGTTGCTGGCCGGACGCAGCGGCGAGACCGAGGAGAAAGAGGGCGAAGGAGCGATTGAAGGACATGGAGAAAGACGGGTATTTCAGATTGGAGAATTAATTGTTGCCGCGGCGTTGCGGGCGCTGGGTGTTCCCCCGGTTCTGTTGATTGGCGGGGACGGGCTGACCCTGTTGCACCTGGCCGGGTATGACTTGGCCCGGGATCGGTTGGCCATTCGCTCCTGGAGTCGGCGGCGGAACAACGCGTGGCCGCGGTTGGCGTTGGGGTTCACCGGGTTGTACTTGTGGTCCACCTTGGGGCGGTTGGCCAGGTTGCGGGGCGGCGGGTTTGACCGCCGCTGCTGTGAGTGTGAGCAGTTTCTGATCGTAGCTCACAGTGCCAGTCATCGAGCCGGACTGCATCAGCACCACGGTGCCGAGCGGGTCGCCCACCTTGCGGGTGACTTTGAGGATTTTGAAGCCTTTGCTGTCGCGGTTGGTCTCGACGTAGATCCGCGGCTCGTCGGGTTTCTTTTTGTTGATCAGCGTAACGAGGTAATTTTTTACGCCGAGCGATGAAACGCCGATGAGCGCGTACTCATCCAGCGGATTGTTCTCCGGACCAGCCTCGGGTGGCGGCGGCTTGGCGGTGAACGGGGAATTCGTCCAGAGGCCGCTGTATTTGGTGATCGGAGCCTTTTTCGGCACGGCGGCCGAGGCCACACCGACGAGGGCGAGGAGCAGGAAAACGGGGTTTGAAATCGGAGTTCTCACGAGGAGGGCGGGTTAGGAGGTTTTCGGGATAAACCATTGCTCGACGGTGGCGGTGCAGTCGATTTTGGTGTCGTCCTGTTGGTTAGGAGTCAGCCGGATCTGGGTGGCGATGCGGAATTGGTCGGGCACGTTGAGGCGGTCGAACCATTGATAAAGCGCTTGTTCGGTGCCGGTCACGGTGATTTGGAGCTTGGCGCGGTGGTAAATTTTTCCGGCGGTGGCATCGGTTGGGAGAGGCTTTTGGGTCTTGATGGAGAGGCCGGTTTCCTTGGCTTGGCCTTCGGCAAAAAGCTGGAGCTTGGTCTGGACGTCCTGATTCGCGGCGGACTCGGGTTCGTGCTGGGCAAGCCATTCCATTTCGTCAGTCACCTGCTCGCTGTTGGTCTGGAAATTCTCGGCAACCGTGAGTTTCTGCTCTGCCAACGCCCGCTCGGAGTCCACCTTGGCGCGCTGTTTCATGGCGAAACTGTAACCCAAGACGTTGAGGATCGCGAAGCCCGCGAGGGCGAAGAAGATGAGAAGTTTTTTTTCGCGAACTGACATGGAAAAGGAGAGAGGAGTGGAAAATGGAACGGAAGAAAAGTGGCTGCTGGCGGGTTAAAGCCGTGGCGATGGGATTTTGTCGGTGAAGCAGGAAATCAGGGCGGCGGAATTTCACCGCTGAAGACGAACTCCCAGCCGCGAGTCGATTGATTGGGTTCCGGGATTTGCCACTCGAACTGGGCGAGGTCATTGTTTTTATCCAGATTGAGGCTGAAGGTGTTAGCCGCTTGGAGTGCCGGAGCCTCGCCGATGAGTTTGATTTCCGAGGCGCTGATGTCGGCAGTTTTAAGGCGAAGTCCGCTGACCGGTGGGATGCAGGAGGCGATGCGGCTGAGGATATCGACCGGCGAGTTGCTGAGTTCGAGTGCTTGGGAAAGCTCGGCCCACTTGGCCACATGGAGGGTGTAGGCTTCGCCCTCGGGAGCGATGGTTTCCGCCCGCTTGAGCAGCTTTTGGGTTGCCGTGGTATCTTTCCACAAGCCGTAGCTGAACCAGCCGATGACTCCCAGATAGGCGACGGCCACGGCGGCAATTCCAAGAATCGTATTCCGGCGGCGGCGGGCTTCGCGGCGGGCGGCGCGGACGTCGGCCGGGAGGAGCTTGCTCAATGGTTCCGGCAAGACCGGTGCCGGGCGGGGTGAAACTTCAACCCGCACCTTGAACGCGGCGGCGAGCGCGGCTGGGCTGCAATTTTCCTCGCTGGTCCAGACGACGATGCGGTCCGGCTCGATGCTCAAGCCTTGCATGGAAAGCTGGATGAGCGCGAGGCGGATTTCCCTAGCCAGCGAGTCGTCCGGGCTGGTGGCCGTGACGGAAGTAGCTTGGCAATAGACGAGCTTCCCCTGATGCGAGAGGGCGAAAACCCAACGCCCGAATTCTTTCCAAACGGCCAGTGCGTCTCCTGCTAGAGGATAGGCCCGGGCGGAAATATCGAAGCTTTTCGGGCCGCGCGGTGGCATGTCGCCATCGCCGGGCGCTCGCAGCAGGATCGAAACGAGCGCGGTATTTTCCGCTTCGCGGGCGATGATAAACACATCGGTAAGCTGGCCGGCCATGGGGTCCGGGCGGAGTCCGAGGCGCTCGGCATGGAGACTGGCCAGATCCGGGAAAAGCGCCTCGTCATCGCTGGTGACACGCAGCGGCACGGCGGTGATGGCTTTGACGGGAAACAGCAACAGCAAGTCGCCGTTGGGAATGCCGGTGAGATCGCTGGCCCGCTCGATGGTGGTGGCGGAATGCAGGGTGAAGCCCGCGGTCGTTTGGCCGGTCCAGATTTCCCAGCCGGATTCGCCGGGGACGAGCAGCACGTTTTCGTTAGTTTTACTCACGGGATGATTTCTTCTGTGCGTTCGAGGAGGACCGGTCTGCCGGGGCGGTTTTTGACAATGACGGTGATCTTGCGTTTGGCACCTTCCGCGTGGCCGATGCTCTCAATGCGGGTGGTGGCGTCATTGGCGGTAAAGCGTCCAGCGATGTCGGGGCGACCCTCTGTGTCAATTCCCAAAAGAGCAAGCGCTTCGGCGGCAGTTTTGAAGGGTTCATCGTCGATGGTGTCGCGCAGGCCATCAATGCCACGGACTTTCTCGGGGATGACGTCCGCTTGATCTACGGGAACCTCGGCGGCAGCGGCGATCAGCTCGGCAGGCGCTTCGTTGACATCGAGTGGTCCTGTGCTCCAGATGGTGAACCAATTTCGCCAATCCGGGCGGACGGCTTCGACCAAATCCATGCCGCGGACGAGGCTGACTTCGTTAATGTCGTAAAATGGTCGGTTGAACGGCTGATTGATCCGGCCTTCCTTTGCGTAATATTTTTTTTCCGCGCCGTGGAGGGCTTCGTTGTCGTCGGCATCGACCCAATCGCCGAGGGCATCGACGATTTCCTGGGCCACGTCGAGATCCAGCCCCCAATCGATGAATATCGAGCGCAGCAGGGCTTTGTCCTCGTGGATGATGAGGTAGTTGATGTTGAAACGTCCGCCTTCGGAAATCACCCGGACTTCGTAGCCTTCGCCGGTTTCCTCGTTCATGTGTCGCAGCATCGGGTCGGAGCGTTTGACGACGGGATTGGAGCCGATGGCGATACCCATTTCCGCCACTTGGCGGGCGCGTGAGCCGTGGACTTTGGCGGAGGCGAGTTCCATGTCGAAGGTGATCACCCGCAAGGTGGCCATGCAGGCCAGCGCGAGAATCGCGATCAGCCAGAGCACCGCCATGAGTGCGGCACCGCGAGGGTTGCGGGTGGTGGTGAGCGGAGAACTCATGGTTTGGGAGGCTGGATTTTGAGGGGTTGGCCGCCGCCGCCGGGAATTTGGCTCGGCGGGACTTGTCCATCTGCGCCATTTGCACCACCGCCTTGCAACATCTGGCGCATCAGGACTTCAGGGTTTTGCTTTGGCGGAACCCAGAAAATCTGGCGGATTTCCTCCCCCTTGGCACCGATGGCGAGGGTGAGTTCGATTTGCAAGGGCAGGCGTCCTTGCAGATCCCAGTCGTATTGCCACTCCATCGAGCGGCCATCAAGGACGCGCCATTCAAAGAACGCCACGTCGGTGAGCAGGACAATTTCGGCGATGGGCTTGTTATCGCCGGCCGAGGTTTTGAAAGCGGCGGCCGAATCCTCGAGAACCTCGTTGGCATAGTATCTCAAGACGATGTCGAGATAGCCGCTGCGGCGTTTCACGGTGCTGAGCTGGACGGCTTTGGCGATCCGCGGCTGCCCGCCCCAGGTGAAGCTCAGTGGCACGTTTTGCAGCGTCAGGTCGGAAATATAGTGTGAGCCGGAACCCTCCACCTTGAGGTCGAAGCGGGTATTTCCGGGGAGCGACGAGAAGCGATGACTCAGAAGTTCGAAAAACGCCTGATGCAGCATTTCCTTATTCTGCGTTTCCACGATGGTGTTTCCCAACGCCAACGAGGTGCGAGCTGTGCCGAAAACCATGCCGACGAGGATCGCTAACAAGCCAATGGCGATCACTAGCTCAAGCAGCGTGAACCCTCTCTTCCCGGGACTGACTGGGCCGGTGATCATGGTTGATACATGCGGCCGTAGCGCCAAGTTTCGACGGCACGATTTTGCCATTGGCCATTGCCGAACCAGCGGGCCTCGATCTTGATGGAATAGATTTCCTGCAAGGCTTGGCCCTCTTCGTTCTGGAGTTCGTCGAGGATTTTGATGGTGGTATCGAGCTCGATCCCAGTATCGCCGACGGAGGAGTTGGTCACTCCCTCTTCCATCACCGGCAGCGACAGGGTCTCGTCGAGTGCGCTGTCGAGGACACGGGTGATGCGGAGTTCGCTTTGGGCGAGGCCAGCGGCGTCCGCCATTTTATGCAGCGCCACCGCAAACCCAGTGGCGGCGATGCCAAATACCGCCAGCGCCAGAACCATCTCAAGGAGAAGGAATCCGCGTTTCTCGCCGGGCTGGACTGGGCAAATCATCGGGTTTCGAGTGCGCTGGAGCTAATCGTGGCGGTGAGCGGGTGGTAGGTGTCTTCTGACCAACTCTTGTCGAGAGTGAGGCGGACGGAAAGCGGTTCGCACAGGCCGTCGGGGTCGAAGCGCCAGACATGCACGGTGTTTTTGACAGTTCCAAGCCACTCCTCGGAATCCCACCGGCGGATGAAGATGTTTAGCCCGTTACCAAGAACGTATTGCCGACTTTCATTGGCAGCACTCGCTGGTGGGGCAACATCTTTGCGGTTCTTGAGCGTCTTTTTTTCATCCTTCCCCGCCTCGGCCAGGGGCATTAGGCGGACAACGCCTTCGCGGAATTCCAGCGCATAGGGAGTCTGGTGAAGGATCGCAATGACGCGGGCGCGCTTGGCCATCAGCTCGATTTCCCCCGATGCGTTGCGCAGTGTCCGCTCGTCCGACGAGTAGATCATCAGCCCCACCGCGCCGCCCATGACGACGGCCGCGATGGCAAGAACCATGACGATCTCGATGAGGGTAAAGCCCGGTCTGCGCTTAGTCGTCCTGACTGCTGAGATCATCTGCGGTGTTTTCGATGCCGTCCTCGCCCTTGCTAAACATTTCAAAGTCGCTGGCGTTCTTCTTACCGGGGAAACGATAGCCGTAATCCGCTTGCCACGGATCCGGCGGGAGTTTCTTCATGATTTGCGACCAACGGCGCGGAACCGGCGTGCTGGATGGCTTGTCCACCAATGCTTTCAGACCTTGTTGGGTTGTAGGAAATGAGCCGGCATTGAGTTTATACATCGCCAAGGCGCTCTCGAAGCTCTTGAAGTCGGCTTCCA
>JAYVEJ010000242.1:0-5381 GCA_043748885.1 Luteolibacter sp.
CCAAACCGGCCTCACCTATCTCGCCCAAACCGGCGCGGCGGGCTTGATGATCGGTCGCGGCGCGATCCGCAACCCGTGGATTTTCTCCCAACTAACAGCCGCGTTTGCGGGATCGCCCCCCCCGGCCCCGCGCTACCGTGACTTGTGGCAATACGTCCAAGAACTCTACGAAGAAATCGCCCGCGAGACGCCCAAGTTTAATCCCCTCGCCCACGTCCAGCGGATGAAAAAAACCTTGGCCTATATCACCCACGGACTCGACGGCGATTTCGAGTACGAAATGCGTCGCGCCCGCACGCCCGAGGATTTTCAAGAAATCTGCCGCACCCATCTCGACCACGACCTGCCAGTCCCGGCCAAGCCCCCCGTCGGCTCCAAGCTGTTCTGCGGGTTTGAGGCGCTTGGGTGATTCCGCAAATGCCACTCGCCGACCCCGTCAGCGTTGATCTGAAAACGACAGACGCCACAAAACTCAGGCCACGGCAGCCGCGCCGCTTCGCCCACAAACTTTGTCTCGCGAGGCAGCGAAAGCATTCGGGGTCTTTTCTCCAGTGGTGATGGCCATGAAGTCAAATCGTCAGCAACCGATCTAGCAGCCGCTTTGCGCCGGGGCGCTCCGCATTGACGATTGCTGGATCGATCACTTTAAGAATTTCGAAAGATCGTTTTCCCCTCGCATAGGCTTTCTTGTCACAACCTGCCGTTGCCAGCGCGAGCTTTTCAAAAATCATTTCTTTCGAGATCGCTTCAAGGATCGGCCATTGCGGCAATGCATTGTCACGCCAGCAATCGTGTAAAAAATCGCTTCAATGCCTCCTGATCGGCAAGCAACCAAGTCTCCATACAACCGATCATCAGAAAGACATTATCATCTCCGATATTGGGTGGACGGATCCAATGATCGCGTTCCGTTAGATGTGACCATTCCGCCGTTCCCAGTGAGATCAGATCTTCGCTATCCACCACCAAGAGCGGCAGTTCGTCCGATTTCTTCAGGCGCACTGCGGTTTGATACGCATCAAAGGTGTTATTTCGACCGCCACCGCGAAACGTTTTCGGAATCCGCCCTGCCAGCCCTGCTTGTTGAAAAAGCGTCTGCCAAGCCTCACGCAACAAAGTGTCTTGTAGCGCAGAATCTCCACCTCCTTCGATGCAGAGTTTGATTTTCACCAGCGGTTCCCTCCGATTTCACCTTTGCTCCACAAGTCCCCCAACGCGAAATTCTGCCCGCCATCGTCCAGGAAATCGTAACGCAGTTGGGCGCGGTGCTGGACACGCATCGCCGTTCTGGGGCCAAAGCTCCAGTTCCGGTAAAACCGCATGGCTGAATACGAACGCTGAGCACCGTGAGATTCTCATACCGGGACGCGTCCTTGATCTACCCCGACTTTCGCTGTTAGTAAGTTTTTCGGATCCAGATCATTGAGATTGCCTTCATTTTTTCAATAGGTCTCCCCCACAGCCTTCGGAATTTCTGATTTCAGGCGGGGGCTGGGCGGGAAGGGTGAAGCCGAGTTGGTCGAGCAGGAGTTGGTGAAGACGTGGGCTTCGATGCGTTCGTCGAGCTGGTGAAAGATGGGACGCAGCCCGAGGTCGCCGTTGAGGATGCGGAAGCTTTCTTCGATGCGCACGAGGTAGATGGAGTTGCGCCAGAGTTCGGCGGGGGCTTCGCCCGTGAGATTGCTGCACAGCAGATACTGGCCTTCGTGGCGACGGGTGGCTTTGAGTTTGTTGCGATCCAGCTCGATGCGGAAGGTCTCGCCGGAGGCGGGAAGATGGAGGATGAGAAGCCGGTGGGCGTTGCGCCCAGTTTTTTGTTTGGCGGTACCGATGGCGAGCAGCAGGTCGTCGCGGGTGAGGTGGTCGCGCTTTTGGAGTTCCTTGAGGTGAGCCCAGTAGGCTTTGAGTTTTTTGCGCCGCATGGCGCTTTCCTTGCCGCGGCGGTGCAGGCTGCGGGCCAGCACGTCCAGTTTGCCGTCGCGGGGGTGATTTTTTCCAACATGTTGCTAGAGTCGTTTTGTCGGAGGTGTTGTCGCGCATCACTTCGTAACCGGTGGGCAGCCTGTGGAGGGTGTGACGATGAGGGCGCTTACGATGAGGGTGCTGACGATCTGCACGCAGTCTGGACGCTTGTCGCGGCTGTAACCGAAAGCTTTGAGGCGGCTGGCCTTGGTGACCGGGCCGTTGGCATCGACCTCGAAGTAGGTGCTGGTTAGGTCGTAGATGAGGATGTCATAGGTGGCACCGAAAAATCCGGCGAGAGCGTTCCTTGAAATGGGTGAAGAGAGTCTCGCGATGAACTAACAGCCGTTCGTGGCAGCGGTAGAGAGTGTCTTTGGCGGCGAGCCGAAAGTCATCGTCCAGAAGATCGGCCATGGCGCTACGGTCGAACCAAGAGCGGTGAAGTCTCCATTCGCTGCCGGGGTCTAGCAGCCGATGGACGCCGAGGGTTTTGAGGACTTTGAACCAAGGCGTGCCTTTTTGAGAGTCGGGCAGGAGGGGCTGCCAGAAGGTGTCGGGATCGAGGCGATGCCCTGAGTTCCAGAGCGAGCCAGCAGCCGCCCCATTGGCGGGGGCGGGCAAGTTCGATGCGCTCGAGTGGGAGTGTGAGCGTTGGATGTTCGAGCCGGGGATCGAGCGTGCGGTCTCGGGAAAAAGATGAATCTAGCGGGTGTGGTCGAGTTCATCGACGGCTTCGAGGGCGCGGGGTCCAGCGGGCGCGGTTACTGTCATTGATTTCGCCGAGATAGAGCAGGGTTTTCTGAACGGATCGACCACCTGCCACACGGCAGTATTCGACGACGCTCCAGTAGCAGTGTTCCTTGCCGTCCTTGAATCGTTTGTTCGTGCGCAAAAACATGATCCGGCGTGGAGCCTACCGCTGAGTCAGCGGGAGTGCCTATGGGCAGGGTCTCCACCACAGGCATTCTTGGAAGGCCCCCCTGTAAAATCAGAGGTTCCAACGCCTCGGAGAGGCAAAATTCGACGTTTTTCGAAACTAACAGCGAAAGTCGGGCTGGAATTCCCGGCTCACAACCACCTTGCCGCAAAAGCAGTGCGCACTACTTTCGTGCCATGAAAAACATCACCTTGAGTGCCGATGAACTCCATCTTCGGGAACTTCCGCGCCTTCAGATAGAGTTGGATCCCCGATCACCCGCCGCGCCGTCGTTTCGGAAATCCCGCCCAGCAGCGGTGCAGCCAATTCCGAGCAAGGCCGGTCCTAACAATTTCCACACCGGTCACCATGAACCGTGTTTCAAAAACGCCGGATAAGCCAGCAAGTCCGCCGCGATCAGCAAAGGCAACGCCAGCCCCACCGACGCTTTCGAGCCGTAGATGTCCGCCAGTAACACCACCGCCACCATCGAGATCCCACTGAACCCCGCCTTAGAGAGACCGATGCACAACGCCGCTAACAGCGCAATTGCAAGGACACGAGGATCATTCAGCATTTCCCCGCGAAACAGCGGGGAATCAACCTCACCGGCAAGAACAAAGCATCCTGCCTTTTCCGGGTCTATCCGAAATTGCGCTTGCCATCCGCCGTCGTTTCCTCTAGCAACCTGATAGTGGTTGAATAGCAATTAGAGTCTCCGCCTCCGTTTTCAGTCTCTCAAACCCGTTGCCCGGTTCTTCAAGTTAATTGGGCCACCCTCAAATCCATTGGCAGTCCCTTCAGACATTTTGCTACTTCTTTAACTTCATTTTCAGCCGCTCAAATTCGTTTTCTCCATCTCAACTTCGTTTCAAGCCGATTACCAAGCATTTGCCGTATCTCAAATCCGAGTCCCACGCCTTCAAGTTAGTTTTCCGCCGCTCAGATCCGTTTTTCCAATCTTCACCCTACGACGCGCCTGAAGCGCTGCGTTTCGCCCTTCTCCCATACCACACCAAAACCACCAAAACCATGACTACCGGACAAATCAACAAGACCAACATGTATCAGACGACCGACCTCGTTCTCAGCGATCCGGTTTTCCAACTCATCTGGAGCGCGCTGCCCGCCTTCGTCCGCGGCCAAGCCAACCTTGAGGGTAGCATCAACGTCCTCGCGGCGCTCGCCCAATCCCAAGGGACTGTGCTCAAGGGCATCACCCTAGACAAGAACCGTCTCAAGCTCACCCTTGTCAGCCGCACCCTGATTGTCGCTGGAGCCGCCGGAGCGTTTGCCTTTGAAAGCGGCAACCAAACCCTTGCCGCCAAGTTCAATGTGAACGAAGGCGGCCTCAAAAACACCCGCGAGTCCCTGCTCGACGATGCCGCGCAAGTCATCCACGACGAGGCTCTCAAACTCGTCACCGCGAACCCCACGAAAATGACCGACTACAACCTCACCCCGGTTATGCTCACCGACCTGCAAAGCGCCAACACCGCTTACAGCGCCACCTTGGGCACCCCCCGCGCCGCCATCGCCGGCCGCAGCGGTGCCACTGCCGCCATCGCCGCAGAGATCGAAGCCGCCGACGCCAACCTCGAAAACATCCTCGACCGGCTCATCCTTCAATTTTCCGAGAATTACCCGAACTTCACCACGGCTTACGCCACCGCCCGCAAAATCGTCAACGCCGGCGGTGGTCACGCCGCCGCGCCGGAACCAACGACCAAAATACCGCCGGTTGCCTAGTCCCCTGATGTATCCCAATCCCCCCACGCCATGTCTGACATAGCGCCCCTCCCAACCATAAACCCGGAGCGGGCGCTATTGGCCAAGCATCTGCGAGACTGGCGAAAGGCACGCGGCTTTCCCCTCAAGCAAGTCGCTGCCCGTTTCGGAGTCGCCGAAGCGACGTGGAGCCGGTGGGAAAAACAATCACGATTCCCAGCTCCAGAAAACCTCCGGCTTCTAGCCGAATTCATCGGCGTCCCCGTCTGCCGCTTCTTCTACCCCGACGAGGAGGGTTGTCCGCGTTGCTCGCTTAAAGTGGCGACAATAGAGGCCCCCCTTTCACGACCCGTTTCATACGTGCGTAACCCGACCCCTTTCATACGGGAAACCTGCAACCGCTTTCCCGAGAACTCACGCCAGCCGCCGATTCCACCCCACCAGATCCTTGTCGCAATGACCCGTGCCGCGCTAAAAGGTCGGGCGGCAGCCCGGCTCAGCGAGCGTAATTCTCTGAAATTCTTTCAGACTCCGACGTTCCAATTCCAAGTATTGGGCATTGTCCGTTAGCGGATCCACCGAGTTTCCCGAATTCCCGCTTGCCACCTGCCGGGATTTGCCGTCATCTAACCAAGTTCGCTCCAGCGGACGAGGATCTAATAACCCTCTAGCACTAGGCGGTCGGCATCGACCGCAACGATGCCACCAAACCGCCCCAAAGGCCGGGGAGGTGGTGGCGTATGTCCAGGCCAACTCTTCGGGGGCGGCTAAAGGC
>JAYVEJ010000243.1:0-1982 GCA_043748885.1 Luteolibacter sp.
CCGCGTGAAATCGGTATGCACACCCTGCGCGGTGGCGATGTGGTGGGCGACCACACCGTGCTCTTCGCCGCCGATGGCGAACGCGTAGAACTCACCCACAAAGCGTCATCCCGAATGACCTTCGCCGCCGGTGCCGTTAGAGCCGCTTGCTGGCTAGAGGATCAACCCGTCGGGCTTTATGACATGCAAGACGTGCTCGGGCTCGTCTAACGTGAGCTGAATCGTCACTCGGAAAATTTGGGATTTTCTGAGTAATTTTTTACGCGAAAACCTTGCCTTGTTCGTTGAGACGCGTAAATTCTTACGCATGAGCCGCGAGGAAAAGCTAGTCGCCAAACTCCGCAGCTCCACATCGGACCAGAACTGGACGCTTGCGGAAGTTGTGCTTCTGCTTGATTTCCACGGTTTTAAAAAAGTCGGAGGCAAAGGTTCCCACCAAGTCTTTGTCTCGGAAAAATTCGCCACTCCGGTGGTTCTTGCTCCGCACGGCAACCAGATCAAGAGCGGTTACATCCGGTCAATTCGCAATCTTCTCAAACCATGAATACCATTCTTAATTATCAAATCACAGTCAGGTGGAGCCAGCAGGATGAATCCTTCGAGGCCAGCATTCCGGCGCTCCACGGGTGCCTCGGTTACGCGGACTCCGCAGTCGAGGCGGTCGCGGAAGTTTTGATTGCGGCGGAACTCTGGCTGCAAGCGGCGGCAGAGCACGGCAAGATCATTCCAAGGCCTGACGCGACGCGGGAACGCTTGGCATCCTTGGCTCCCATTCTCAACATGTCCCGCGTGGCTCGCGAAGCAGGAATTTCGGTGCAAACCATTGCGACGAAAATCAAACGAGGAACGCCTTTGAGCGATGTAGAACGGGAATCCGTTTCGCGGGTTCTCGCGGCGCATGGCGTGGAGTAATCGAGAAATTACCCCCATTTCTCCCTTGCGCCGCCCCGACCAACAGGCGTTTCAAAGCTCATCGCGAAAAAGCAAATTCTGTAACTATTCAGGTAGCCCGTTTTTTCTGTCCTTCTTCTTTCTGTCAGCGTTCTGGGATGAGAGTGGTGGGAGGGGCTGCGAGACGATGGGCATATCAGTGTATTGGTTTCGGAGGGCTGACAGAAACAAGGAGGACAGAAACAATGAAAAGGGATGGATTTGACCCCCTGAATAGTCACCAAATTCCTAGCATTGCAGGGATACGAAATTCTCCGTCAGCGCGGTCCTTCGCACCCGTGCGCCTTCAAGATTTACAAGCCGCCCGGTGCCCACCAGCATCCGCCCCATGCGTCCGTTTTTCATCCTCCCGCTGGCCTTGATGCTGTTCGCCTGCCAGCCGCAAAAATCCGCTTCTGGAATTAGCAAAGAGCCTGCAAAAGAAGAGATCGTCGTGCCCGCCGCCACCACGACTCCTGTCTCGGCGGTGGACATCAAGACGTCGGTCGTCCGCATCAACTCCACCCAACAGACATGGAATCCGGGCCAACCGTGGGAGAAAAACCCACCAAACCAGCGCCGGGCGCTTGCTGCCATCGTCGCCCCACAGCGGGTTCTAACCACTTCTGAGTTGGTCGCGGATGCCACTTATCTGGAGTTCGAGTCGCCGGACGGCACTCATTTCGCGCAGGCGAAAGTCATCGCCGTGGACTACGAGGCGAACCTCGCGTTGTTAGGGCCGGCTTCTGAGAAGGAGGGAAATGTGTTTTTCGAAAAAACCGTTCCGCTGGCCATCACCGCGCCGCCGCACATCGGCCAGTCGCTCGACATCTTGCAGATCGAGGACAACGGGCTGGCTTTGCTCACGCCGGGAAATCTCCAGAGCATCGACGTCACTTCCAATTTCCTCCCCGGTCATGGATTTCTAACGTATCAGGTCAAGGCATCCATGCAGAGCGCGGCGAGCAGTTACTCACTGCCCGTGCTGCTAGACGGCAAGCTCGTGGGCGTGCTGACCAGCTATGATTCGAAGGACCAGATCTGCGAGGTCG
>JAYVEJ010000244.1:0-5376 GCA_043748885.1 Luteolibacter sp.
AAAACAGAGGGTGGGGTGTCGATGCATCAGGCATCCGCCTAATCAAAACATTTGTTTCAAAAGTATCAGTGCCAAATGCACCGTTAGAAATTCCTTTGAGTTCTTAAAGGCATTGCACTTCAGCCTGATCCTCTTCGGCCAGATCAATCCCGTCATCAAGACTCTGCGCGGACTTTGTGCCGCGAGTAAAATCGGCCGCGTGCAACAGGAAATCTGCACTCGCCCGGTGAGCTTCGGCAGCTTTTCCGAAGCCCAATCCGTCTTCGATCCCGAACTCCTCAAACACGGCTTCCCCGGTCTAGCAGCCGAAGTCTCCGCGAAAGACTCGCCGCATTGAGCGATCCCGGCTCGCGCATTTCGCCGAAAAACTCAAGCTGGCGGATGGCACGCTCATCCCCGCCTTGCCGTGCATGCATTGGGCACTTCGGGTCGATGATAACAACCGCGCCGCCAAACTGCATTTGAAATTCAGGGTCCTGCGTCAAGCTCCCACCGAGGCTCTCATCGCCGCAGGTAACAGTTGTGAACGCAAAGCCTTACGCAAGTTCGTCAAGCCCGGTGAGAGCATCGTCGCAGACCGCGACTACGGCCTCGAATACGGTTTCCTCGAAGAACTCCGGACAATGGGCGTCTCCTTTGTCATCCGCATTCGCAGCTATCCAGTGATAGAGGTCTGTGAGGAAATGCCGCTCACGGCTGCCGACCGCGCCGTCGGCATCACCTAGCAGGGCAGGGTGAGGCTTGGGGCCAAATGGCGAGGCGAACTCGTGCGCCTCGTCCGCAACACCATCGGTGGCAAACAGATCCTCATCGCCGCGCTGATGTTACAATCACTAACCGGCAAGCGTCCCCGCAAACGGGCGATGGAACTCATCCAGCTCTATCAACTCGGCTACCTCGAACTCGAAGCAGGCGTGGTATTGTTAGGTCTGGAAAAACCCAGGATCTAACCGCTTTGGGGGATTGCCCGCCCCGCGTTTCCCAGGGCGACGCGTGCCCTGATGCCAGATGCCGCGTCAAAGAATCCCGCCCTGGCCACCTGCGGATCAGATCTCGCCAATAAAACCGGGTCTTTTTGTGGCTTCCGGCGACCGCAAGCATTGTGAATGCCGAACACTACTGAGGAGTGGCCATTTTTGTCCACTCGCCGATGCGCCGCGAAAGTGGGAGCGCGAGGCTCAGCACTTTCTCTGCCCGTCGTCCGGGCGGATAGAAATGGCCACCCTCGTTACTGGTGCCCCATGCTGCTGCCCACCATTTTCAGTTACACCCTCGGCGGAATCCCCGCTTGATGATCGGTCTATCTGCCAACATGTTCCGCCGCTTTGCCGGTCCCACCTTCCATCCCTTTTGTAAGCCACCGCGTCCCGCCATGGACTGCGGGGCTGCGCGCGGCGCGGGCGAATGTGGTGCCAGCTTTGGTTGTCCAAGCACTGATGTTAGGAATGTTGCTGGCCTATTATTTCTATCCACCCACCCGACACTGGCTGGATGGGCTGGCGGAAATCAAGGCGCACTGGAGCTATGGATACACCGCGATTTCATCGATCATCGCCGGCGCATTTATCCCGGAATTGCTGCGGATTTGCGTTTTTCAGAAGGGCCGCAGCCGCCGGTCTAACTTCGCGAACCTGTTATTTAGCGTGCCGTTCTGGGGCGTAATGGGCGTGGTCGTGGATTTTTTCTACCGTTGCCAAGCCCTCTGGTTCGGCGCGGAGGTGAGCTTCGCGGTGGTGCTGAAAAAAGTAATAGTCGATCAATTCCTCTACAACCCGCTGTTCGCCGCGCCCGTCAGTGCTTGGTTCTACGATTGGAAAAACCGGGGTTATCGCTGGCAGAGCATCAGTGTGTTTTTCTCGGGTGGTTACTATCGGGATGTCGTCGTGCCGATCCTGTTCGCGACTTGGGGCGTGTGGATCCCGATCGTGACGATCCTCTATTCGCTGCCGTCGGAATTGCAAATCCCGCTGTTTGGCTTGGCGCTTTCGATGTGGGTCATGCTCTACACTTGGATGAGCGAGCAGCGGGCCGGGTGAGATTTCCAGAGATTGTCTCTGGCGTTTGTGCGATCCCTTCCTAGTGTTCGCACGAACTCATGGAACTCGATAAGAAACTCGCCATCCTCGCCGACGCAGCCAAATACGATGCGTCTTGCGCCAGTTCTGGGGCGGTGCGGGGAAACTCGGCGGATGGTAAAGGCGTGGGTTCCACCGGCGGTGCGGGGATCTGCCATAGTTATGCCCCGGACGGACGCTGCATTTCACTACTAAAAGTTCTATTAACTAACTTGTGCATCTATGATTGTCACTACTGCATCAACCGCCGCTCCAGCAATGTTAGGCGCGCGGCATTCACTGCTGATGAGGTGGTAAAATTGACGCTGGATTTCTACAAGCGAAATTACATCGAAGGTCTATTCCTCAGCTCCGGCATCATTCGCAATGCGGACTATACCATGGAGCAGGTGATCGCCGTGGCCCGCAGGCTGCGGGAGGTCCATGACTTCCGCGGTTACATCCATTTAAAAACCATCCCCGAGGCGTCCCCGGAACTTATAGAAACCGCTGCTAGATATGCCGACCGCATTAGCATCAACCTCGAACTTCCCACTCAACAAAGTCTCGACCTCCTCGCCCCGGAAAAGAACATCGTTCGCACCAAGCAAGCGATGGGCCGCATCCGCCACAAGCTCGACGAAGCCAGTGAACGGCGGCGGTGCGGCGACAAGAAAGTCCGCCACGCCACGGGTCAGAGCACGCAGGTGATCGTCGGTGCCGATGCCTCAACCGACGCAGATTTCCTGGCTCGCTCGGACGAGCTTTACGGTGCCTACAAGATGCGGCGTGTTTACTATTCCGCGTTTAGCCCGATCCCCGAGCCGTCGAAAATTTTGCCGCTGGTCGCGCCGCCGCTCATCCGTGAGCATCGGCTCTATCAGGCGGATTGGTTGATGCGTTTCTATGGCTTCAAGACCTCGGAAATCCTGACCCCGGAAATGCCGAATCTGGATTTGCAGTTGGACCCCAAACTCGCGTGGGCCTTGCGCAACCGGCAGGATTTTCCGGTGGATATCCAGACCGCCAGCCGCGAAGTGCTGCTGCGGGTGCCCGGTCTCGGGGTGCGGAATGTGGAACGCATTTTGAAAATCCGGCGCTACACTCACCTGCGATTGGCGGATCTTGTGCGGCTGCGGGTCTCGCTGCCGAAGGTCCAGCCGTTCCTCATGACCGCAGATCACAATCCGGCTAACTTACTGCTAGACTCCGATTCTCTGCGCGCCCGCTTCCTGCCGAAACCTCAACAGCTCGAACTTTTTTCCACCGATGAGATGCGCTGACCCAGGCGTAAACTTCGCCTCATGGCGCGATGCCGCGCGGCGATTGCTACAGGAAAAAATCCCACCGCACGATGTGCTGTGGGAAAGTGCCGAGGGGCTTTTTTCTACTCCGGCCCCGTGCGAGGAAACTCCGGTGGCGGCGCAGTTGAAGGTGCCTTCCGCGTTTGTCGAAATGGCGGAATCCGTCGCTTGTCATCGCGACCCGTCTCGCTGGAGTTTACTCTATCAGATCCTCTGGCGGGTCGTCTGCGGCGGCGAGCGGCCCTTGCTCGCCATCGCCAGCGATGCCGACATGGCGAAGGCGCGGACGTTTGAGAAAAACGTGCGCCGGGAAATCCATAAGATGCACGCCTTCGTCCGCTTCAAGCTGATCAATAGCGACGCCACCACGGGTCGCGAGCGTTATGCCGCGTGGTTTGAGCCGGACCATTCCATCGTCGAGGCCGCCACACCCTTTTTCCGCAAGCGCTTCGCAAACATGGATTGGAGCATCTTCACGCCCAAAGGATGTGCGCATTGGAATGGTGAGCTGCTTAGCTTCACCCCCGGCATTCCTAACAATCCGGTGGAAAACCCCGATGCGCTCGAAGCGGCGTGGCGGGTTTACTATCGCAGCATTTTCAATCCAGCGCGGCTCAAGGTGAAGGCGATGCAAACGGAAATGCCCAAGCGTTATTGGAAAAATCTACCGGAAGCTGATTTAATTGCGGAGCTGATAGAAACTAGCAAGCAGCGTGTCGAGTCGATGCATTCTGAAATTCCGCGCCCGGAGAAACGCGCACCAAACAATGTCTATTTGGAAAAACTCAAGAAGCTATCCGTGGTGAAGCATTGCGACTATCCACCCTCGCCGGACCTATCATTGGCGGAACTTGGAACGATGGCGGCGACTTGCCGCGCGTGCCCGCTGTGGGAACACGCGACGGGCACCGTTTACGGTGAGGGGCCGCCGCACGCCCGGATCATGGTGGTGGGCGAGCAACCTGGCGACCGCGAAGACGTGGCGGGTCGTCCATTCGTCGGCCCGGCGGGCAAGCTGCTCGACGAGGCGCTCGCGGCGGCAGGCCTAGATCGCTCGGTCATGTATCTAACGAACGCGGTCAAGCATTTCAAATGGACTCCGCGTGGGAAACATCGCCTGCATCAAAAGCCGGACGCCGGGGAAATCGACGCCTGCCGCCCTTGGGTTCTGGCGGAATTAAAACAAATCGCACCACAAGTTTTGATCCTGCTAGGTGCCACCGCCGCTCGATCATTGTTAGGTCGGCCGCTGGCAGTCACACAGCACCGCGGCCTCATCGCCGCACCGGATCTTGCCGCAAAAGTCATTCTAACCGTCCACCCGTCTTATCTACTCCGCTTGCCCGATCCCGCCGCGAAAGCTGCTGAGTTCGCCCAGTTTGTCGCAGATCTAAAACTGGCGGCGGGTGATGCATAGAGGAGTGGTGAAGTTGGGAAGTAGGGGGCGTCCATGCCCCCTATCAGTTCACCCCTTCATCAATCCATCCAGCCAGACGATCATCTTTTTGCGATACGCGCCGTTGTCTTTGGAAAGGGCGGTGCCGTGGTGGCCGGCTTTTACCTCGAACAAGGTCTTCGGTTGGGCGGCGGCTTCGTAGAGCTGGAGGCCTTGGGAGACTGGGACGATTTCGTCGGCGTCGCCATGGACGACTAACAGCGGGACTGGTGCGAGCCGTTTCACGAAATCCTTGGGCGCGAGTTCGTCGGTGACGAGGTTGGCACCGAGCTGGCCACCGATGATCCGCGCCATCGCCTGATAGGAGGCGAACGCGCCGTCGATGATGATGGCGCGCAGTCCCTTGACCGGCGACTCACCGAGGGCGGTGACGGATTGCGCACCGCCGAGGCTGTGGCCGAAGGAAACGAGGCGAGTGGTGTCGATGTCGGGGCGTTTCAGAGCGTAGGCGAAGGCGGCTTTCACGTCGTCGATCATGCCACGGCGATCGACGGTGCCACCGGATTTCCCGAAGCCGCGGTAGTCGTAGAGGATGACGTTGTAGCTGGCCTCCGCGAGCCAT
>JAYVEJ010000245.1:0-1976 GCA_043748885.1 Luteolibacter sp.
CGTTAGAACGCTCAAAGATTTCCGGGAAAAGGAGAATCCTTGGAAGCACCGGAGCTATGAGGAGCGCCTCATCGCGATGGCCGTGATCTGTGGAACCACCCAGAATGATGGACAAGCTGAACCAAGATTTTCTCGAGTTTATCGAGCTTTTAGAAGAGGAGAAGGTTGAATACCTTGTCATCGGTGGTTATGCGGTGGGCCTTCATGGGTTTCCACGTTACACGGGCGACATCGATTTTTTCGTCGCGATCAGCGAAGACAATGCCGGGCGAATCCTTCGCGTGTTCGAAAAATTCGGGTTCGGGGAAATAGGCATTACGCAGGCGGACTTTCTTAAAGTGGATCACGTCGTGGAGATCGGACGCGAGCCGAGAAAGATCCAAGTCCTAACTGGGATTGATGGCGTTCATTTTAAGGAATGTGCCGAGCGAAAAGTCGATATTGTCATCGGTGGAGTGTCAGTGAAGTTTATAGGCAAAGATGATTTGATCCGCAACAAAGCCGCGTCCGGGCGGCCCAAAGACCGGATTGACGTGGAGGAGCTGGAGAAGCTCTGAAAAACGTGTCCCGGCTGTCTCAGCCGGATGCCACAGCTCCCGACTGAGACAGTCGGGACACATTTCTCTCGGGACACATTTCTTGCACCGCCCGCCGCATCCCGATAACACCATCCCGTGGCTGCGAAACCGAAGACAACTCCCCAGAAATCCGACAATTTTTTCGCTGTCGTCGGCAGCGACGAAGGGCTGGTCCGCGAAAAGGCGCTGCTGCTTTACAACCAACTCACCGGCGGCCTTGACGACGGTTTCACCCACGAGACCATCGACGGCATCGCCGATAACTCTGAATCCGCCCACGAAATTTGCGCCACCACCATCCAGGCGCTGCTAACGATCCCGATGTTCGGCGGTGACAAAGTGGTCTGGCTGCGCAATGCGAATTTCCTAGCCGACAACGTCACCGGCCGTTCCCAACGCACCGAAGCCGGCGTCGAAAGCCTCCGCGCCACGCTCGAACGCGGAATCCCGCACGGCGTAAAATTTCTCCTAACCGCCCAAGGCGTGGACAAGCGCCGCGGGTTCTGGAAATTCATCGAAAAAGCCGCCGACGTGCAAGTCCATGACCGCATCGACACCAGCCGCGACGATTGGCAGGCCCAAGTCGCGCGGCTCGTCACGGGCCGTGCCAAGGAACTCGGCCTGCGCTTCCACCCGGACGCCCTCGCGCTGTTCGTCATGCTCGCCGGCGAGCAGTCCCAACAGATCGGCAACGAGCTGGAAAAACTCGACCTCTACCTCGGCGAGGAGCGCCGCGAAGTCACCGAGGACGATGTCCGCGTGCTCGTCCCGCTCAGCCGCGCCGCCGTGGTTTTTGAAATCGGCAAAGCCATCCAGTTAGGCAACGCCGCCCGCGCCATTCAGCTCATCGACCAACAACTCGAAGCCGACGAGTCCGCCATCGGCATCATGCGCGCCTCGATCATCGGCGTGGTTAGAAACTTGTTCATGGCCAAGCTGATCATCGAGAAATTCAAGGTGCCGACCGGCAACTACAGCGCTTTCTCCGGTGGCCTCAACCGCCTCGCCGAAGCCGACCGCGCCTGGCTCCCGCAGAAAAAAGACGGCTCCGGCGTGAACGTCTTCCCCATCTTCCTCGCCGCCGACAACGCGAAAAACTTCGAACTCGCCGGTCTCCAACACGTCATGGAAGCCACCCTCAAAGCCGATCAAGCCCTCGTCACCACCGGCCTCGACCATCGGCTCGTCCTGCACCGGCTGATCGTGGAAATCGCCTCCGCTAGAAAAAGCCCGGCGAAGCGGCGGTGAGAGCGAGAACCCGCTGGTTTCAGCGAAGCGTGAGACGAGACCCATCGAAAGAAACGCGCCGGGCAGAATGCCAGCGCCACCGTGTCACTCACACAACTCGAACTTGCGTAGAACTCCTACCATCAGAACCCTTGATTTCGCGGTCATCAG
>JAYVEJ010000246.1:0-5362 GCA_043748885.1 Luteolibacter sp.
CGGCTGGCTGCGCTGTCAGCGAGGGGAGTTTGTGGGTCGATTTGCCACAGGATCCGCTTCGCGCATTGGTGGGCGGGGCCGCAGACTTTTTGGACAAGCTCTTGGGCACCGGCATCGCTGATGGAGCGGGCAAATTGGTACATCCCGGTTTGGCGGTTGAGTTTGTCGCGCAGGGTTTCTATTTCCAAAGTGCCGTTTTGGTGGGCGATGAACAGCCCGACACAGGCGGGGTAAAATTGATCCAAAGCGAGGCGCAGATCTTCTTCGTCTCGCAGCAACATCACCCAACCGCGCTTGAGATTGACCTGACCTTTGGTGAAGCGATAGGTGCCGTCCGCCGCGTAGGTGGAGAGATCGCGTGCGGCGGATGGGCCTTCATGGACTGCCAATCCTCCGAACTCGGGCTGGCGGCTCAACTCGACATCGGCGGTGTGGCAAAGGGCGTAACGTGAGTTGCAAGCAATCGTTTGAATCTCCAGTTCGCCAATTTGGCGGATGCCGGATGCGAGCAGATTGCGGAGCGTATGGGCGATGGTCATGCTTCTCTTGGAAAATTTTTAATTTGGACGCTTACGGTTGAATTAAAGTGAGTTGTTGAGTTTGTCGAAGTCCGAAATTTGATCCAGAATCACGTCAGCCAACAGTCGTTCGGTTCCGATTGCGGAGCTGTAGTAGAGGGATTTTCCTCTAAGCTGATGTGGATTCGTGCGGAAGATTTCCCGCTGGCTGGCGGCGGCACTGAGCTCGCTGTCGATGCCGAGAAGCACGGGAATGTCTTGGAAAGAATGCAGTCCGTCGGATATGAAGAACGGCACCACCACCACGTTGGGAGTGTGTGAGATTTTATCCCACTCGGCGATGAAGGGTTGCTCCTCCATGTAGGCGTCGAGCACGGCGGCGTAGCCGGCTCCCGAGCTGGCGATCAGCTCGACCTGGTCGCGGATCGCCTTGGTGGAGTTCTGGTTGAGACCGGTGCCGTGGCCGGTGATGATCAGCGTGGTGGTGGCGGGATCGACGCCTGGAGCGATCTCTTTGGCACGTTTCAAGATTAGCTCCGTCATCGAGCGATGGACGCCGACTGGCAGGCAGTAGTGAAAGGTTTTTCCCCGGACCACGGTGGTGGGTCCGGTGAGTTGGAGTTCGCGGGGAATGATCTCCTGAGTGAAATAGCCCTCGCTGATGAAGTCTGGGACGACGTAAACTTCATCCGAGTCGATCAGATAAAATGCCTCACGCATCGAAGGTTCTTCTTTCCAGAAGCAGCAATGGACCTCGGCGAAAAGCCCGCGCTGGCGGATTTCATCGGCGTGATCGAAGTAGGGAGTGGAGGAGTCAGGATTCTCGGTGGAACCGTGGCCGACGATGATAAGGGCGCTGTGTGGCTTGGCCGCAATGGACATGGCGCGACGGTGGCAAGGGATGGTCGGAATGCAAGGCGGGGAAAATTTTCAGTGTTCAGATTCCAGAATTGCGGCAGAGACTGGCGGCGGATGGAGATTTTTAAGAAGTTGCTACTGTGGGTGGACCCGGTTCGGCGCTCGGGGCCGGAGGCGATGGCGGTGGATCAATGGTTGCTTGAAACGACAAAAATCCCGGTGCTGCGGGTCTATGGCTGGGCTGGCGAGTGGGCGAGCGTCGGCTATTTCGGCGAAATCGCCGGCGTGTCGGCGGCATTTCCTGGCGTGAATCTGGTGCGCCGCTGGACCGGTGGGGGCATCGTGGATCACCGGGCTGACTGGACTTACACAGTGGTGGCTCCGCAGGGAGAAGCGCTGGCCGGGTGGCGTGGGGCGGAAAGTTACCGGCGCATCCATGCAGCGTTGGCGGAAACGCTGACGGCTGAGAATATCGACGTCCAGCCTAGCGACGGTGGCGAGGAAACTGGGGCGGCGCTGTGTTTTGAGAACCCAGTCAGTCACGATCTGGTGGGGGCGGATGGCCGGAAAATCGCCGGGGCAGGGCAGCGGAGGACGCGGCTGGGCTTGTTGCACCAAGGATCGGTGGCGGTGGGATGTTGCGAAGCCAAGTCGAGGGAACGGTCGGAAGATTTCGCGAGCCGGATTTCAGAGGAGTGGGAAATTTTTCAGATTCAGCCGGATTTGCGAGAGATCAGCTGGCGAGTCGCAGCGCGCTACGCCCTCGACAAGTGGACATGCCGCCGCTGAAGGACATTCCTGCACGGTTTGCAAAAGTGGGTGATATTTTTGCAACGTTTTCAGGTGGGTTGTGCCAACCGGAATCCAATCTGAAATAAAAGTTGCTGAAATCCAATCACTTAAAGCCCTCATCTGGGGTTGGCACGCGGGATGCAAAGATGAAGATGTTCTCCGGGGGGAGAAAAACAGGGGACTTCGGTCCTCGACAAAATCGCCAGCCTGTCGGATGTGTCAGTCTTCTATCGGAAGATTCCGCCGATAGGCTGGTTTTTAGTTGAATGCAGGTGATCACTGGCTGCGCGGCAGCACCGATTTTTGTAGGTTGAGGCTTCACAACGATAACGCTACAACCGGCCATCTCCGAATGAAATCCCTTCAGCCCTCGCTTGAGAGTCGTATTTCAGACAGCCAAGACCGCTATCTGAAGCAGCGCGATGCGTTGATCGCCCTGACTCAAATTATTCCGCCTGACAGTTTCGAGATCGTGAAAGCGCTGCGATTGATCACGGAGACCACGGCCAAGACCTTGGACGCTGCGAGGGTGGGTATCTGGCGATTTACGCCAGACCGCCAAGCCATCGAGTGCTTGAATCTCTATCAACTTGAAACCGGCGCTCACAGCTCCGGGCAAATGCTGAGCGCAGCGGAGTATCCAGAGTATTTCAAGAATCTGGGTAGGTTGGAAGTGATCGCGGCGGACGACGCGCCAGCCGATCCAAGCACCTGCGAGTTGTCCAAAATCTACCTCACGCCACTCGGGATCGTGTCGATGATGGACGTGCCCATCCATTTTCAAAATGCGGTGGACTACATCCTTTGCACGGAGCATGTGGGAATGCTCCGGCATTGGACGGACGACGAGCAATCCTTCGCCGTCGCGATAGGAAATCTTGTTTCAGTCGCCCTAGAATGCACCGAGCGAGCACGGACCCAGCAGGCAGTGCTGCGCAGTCATCAGCGATTCCAATCGGTGGCGGCGGCGACCAATGACACGATCTGGGACTGGGACTTGGAGACCGATGCTTTCTGGTGGAATGACGGCTTTGCCAATCTTTTCGGGTGGGCCTCCACCGAGACCGAAGCCACGATCCGGGTGTGGATTCGGCAGATCCACCCCGAAGATCGCGGGCGCGTGGTCGAGGGGATTTACTCGGCCATCGAGCGAGGGGAAACTCATTGGTCTGACGAATACCGCTTCATCAGCAACGGCGGCTCAGTGGCTTATGTCTTGGATCGCAGCCAAGTGATCCGCGATGCCGACGGCAACGCGATCCGAATGGTCGGCGGAATGACCGATCTCACGGCCCACAAGCTGGCTGAAATCGCGCTCAGTCGGTCCCACCGTGCGCTACAAATGCTCAGTTCGTGCAATGAAATGCTCATCCGGACGTCCGCCGAAAATGATCTGCTCGCCGAGTCATGCCGCATCGCGGTGGAAATCGGCGGCTACCGGATGGCCTGGGTGGGCTACGCCATGGACGACGAGCAGCGGCAGATCCTACCAATGGCCTACGCCGGAGAAGAGAAGGGATATTTATCCGAAATCCATGTGTCTTGGGATGACGATCACTCGTCCGGTCTCGGCCCGGCGGGCCAGGCCATTCGCAGCGGCCAAGCGGTGGTGTTTGAGGACATCGTCAGCAATCCTGGGTTTTCCTACTGGTTGGCACCTGCCCGCGCACGAGGTTACCGCAGCGTGGTTTGCTTGCCGCTACGCGATCAAACTCGCGCCTTCGGAGTGCTTTGCCTCTACTCCGGTGAGCCTCACCCGGCAAACGCGGATGAGATCAAGCTGCTCCAGGAAATGGCCAATGATCTGGCCTTCGGGATTGAAAATATCCGCAGCCGGGAAGAACGCCACCGCACTCAGGAGGTGGTCATCAAAGTGGCTCAGGCGGTTTCAAGCGGCATCGGCTCCGAGTTTTTCGACCTGCTCACCCGCAATATGGTGGAAGCCTTGGGAGCCCACGGCGGTCTCATCGGTCGGCACAACGTCATCGACAATACCATCGACACTCTTTCGTACTTCCTCGATGGAAACCCGATGGCCAACGTCAGCTACTTCCTCAACGGGACGCCCTGCGCAGAAACCCTCCTCGGCGACCTTTGTATCTACCCGCAAGGCGTCAAACAATTGTTTCCCCAAGATCATTTATTAGTGGAACTAGGCATTGAGGCCTACGCAGGCATTCCGCTGCTGCATCAAGACGGGACTGTCGCGGGGGTGATGGTGGTGTTATTCGCAAGTCCCTTGAAGCAGTCGGAGCTGGTGCGGTCCACGCTGCAAATCTTCGCCGCGCGCGCCGCCGCCGAGCTGGACCGGCAGCAGTCGGACGCCCGCATCCGCGAGCAAGCCTCGCTCCTCGACAAGGCGCAGGATGCCATCCTCGTGCGCGGCCTCGATCACACGATCACCTATTGGAATAAAAGCGCAGAGCGCCTCTACGGCTGGTCTTCAGATGAGGCAGTTGGGCGGTCGGCCAGAGAGCTGCTCTACAGCGAGCCCTTCGCCTGTGACAAAGCCCACCAACAGACGCTGGATCTTGGCGAATGGGTGGGGGAAATTAACCAAATCGACAAGGCCGGGCACAACCTCACCATCGAAGGCCACTGGACGCTCGTCCGCGACGAGGCCGGTGAGCCAGCCAGCGTTTTCTCCATCAACACCGACATCACCGAGCATCGCAAACTCGAACACCAATTCCTGCGCGCGCAACGGCTAGAGAGCATCGGCACCCTCGCCGGCGGCATCGCCCACGATTTCAATAACATCCTCGCACCCATTTCCATGGCCGTCGAGCTGCTCAAAATGCGGGTGACCGACCCTCGCTCCACCGAGCTGCTAGACACCATCGCCACCAGCGCGAAACGCGGTGCCGACATGGTCGGCCAAGTCCTCTCCTTCGCCCGCGGCATCGAGGGTCACCGCGTGGAAATCCACCCGCGCCAGTTGATCCAGGAAATCGAGGGGATTTTGCGCGACACCTTCTGCAAGGACATCGCCGTGGAAGTGCTGGCCAGCCGCGACTTGTGGGCGACTCACGGCGACCCCACCCAGCTCCACCAGGTGCTTCTCAATCTCTGCGTGAACGCCCGCGACGCCATTTCCGGCCCCGGGAAAATCACCATCCGCGCCGACAATGTCGAGATCGCCGCGTCCTTCGCCGCCATGAATCTGGAGGCCAAGGAAGGCCCGCACTTGTGCA
>JAYVEJ010000247.1:0-1972 GCA_043748885.1 Luteolibacter sp.
AGATTCGCGATGTCGCCCTTGGGGTCGATGATGATGGCTGGGATGTTATCCATCGCCGCCTCTTCTAGCAGCGCGAGGCATAGCCCGGTTTTCCCCGAGCCAGTCATGCCAAGGACCACGCCGTGGGTGACGAGATCCTTGGAATCGTACAGGATTAGGTCATCTTGAACTTTTTTCGCCTCTGGATCGTAGCCGCGTCCGAGGTAGAACTGCCCGAGTTTTTCATAATCCGTGGAGGTGATGGCCATAGTGGAAACATGCTGCAAGACCCTCGCGAAAACACCAGCAGGAAGATGCCGCCTTGACCCGGCGCTACCACTTGGTATAGACCACATGCGATGAGCACGACCGCGAAAGTATTCATGAACGGCAGGAGCCAGGCAATCCGGCTGCCCAAGGAGTTCCGCGTCGCCGGAGAAAAGGTCAGCCTGACACGCGTGCCGGGAGGGATTCTCATCAGCGAGTCAGATCCCTGGGATGGCTTCGAGGAAGGCAGCCGCGAGCTCGGGGATGCCTTTTTCAGGGCCATGGATGTCCGGGACCGAAAAACGACCCAACGACGCGATTTCAGCGCCGGAATCCAATGATCCATCTGCTCGATACCGACACGTTCATCCTCCTGCTGCGAGGCACCGCGATCACTCGTGCCAAGACGCAGCGGCAGGAAGTGGTGAAACGTGCCGCCGCAAAAATCCTCGCCACCTGCAAAAAAACGCGAGTCCGACGGCCATCTGATAGGACTATCGGCCATCACCCTCGCGGAACTTGAATTCGGCCTTCAACACGGAGGCGATCAGGGGACTCAACAGGCGGCTCTGAGAAAAGTGCTAACACCTTTCGGAAAGTTTCCTTTCGACTGCGTCGATTGCATTCACCACTACGGCCTCATCCGCACCCGCCTTGAGTCCAAAGGCCGCGGCATTGGCCCGCTGGACACGCTCATCGCCGCACACGCCATGGCCCTTGGTGCGGTGTTAGTGACTCACAATACCAAAGAATTGAAACGGATAGACGGGCTGGTGATCGAGGACTGGGCGTGAGCCGGTGGTAAATCAGCTTCATGCGGAGCGTCCCAGAGCCTTTAGAAACTCGTCATGAGTGAGGCAAACTGAGGCATCCCGATCCATTTCCTCCGAACGCCGAAGCGCTTCCGCGAGTCCCTCGTCCTCCTCGACCAGCACTCCCGAAAGGGAATCGAGCAGATTGGCGGCGAGTTTAGCGCAATCTGACTCAGGGAGGCTGTATGCCAAAGTTTCGATTTCTGCGAACGTGACCCTGCGGCAAAGGGTGCCCCGGAAGCTACGACCGATCAAGTCGGTTAGTGGCAGGGTGCCGTGACACTGCCTTCATCCAAATTTCACACCTTCGTCATTCCCATGCGCGGGGGATTCATTAGCCTGACGAGGAATTCATGGAAAACGCCACCGAAACGGAAGTCGCCGCTGCCGTCAAACACCTTCGCTCGCTGTCCAGCGGGCTCAACCAAGTCCTCTTCGGCCAAGAAGAACTCATCGACTCAGTGATCACCGGCGTGCTGGCGCGCGGGCATATTTTGCTAGAAGGCTTACCGGGGCTAGGGAAAACCGAGCTGGTGAAGGGGCTTTCCAAGCTACTCATGCTGGGAACCAAGCGGGTGCAATTCACCCCCGACTTGCTGCCCGGTGACATCACGGGCAATCCAGTGCTTCAGGAAACCGATGGCCGTCGCGAGTTTATTTTCCAGCCGGGACCCTTGTTCACCAACATCGTGCTGGCCGACGAAATCAACCGCGCCTCGCCGAAAACCCAGTCCGCGCTGCTAGAAGCGATGCAGGAACGGCGGGTCACTGTGTTAGGAAAAACCCATGATTTGCCGAAACCGTTCTTCGTCCTCGCCACCCAGAACCCGATCGAACTGGAAGGCACCTATCCGCTGCCCGAGGCGCAGCTCGACCGCTTCCTGTTCAAGCTCGAAGTCACCCGTAACGACGTG
>JAYVEJ010000248.1:0-1967 GCA_043748885.1 Luteolibacter sp.
CGCGACGCCGCCTACGACGCCCTCAAAACCTTCATGAAGGAACTCAAAGGCACCGCCCGCGGCGCCCTCCGCAGCAAACCCGGCCTACTCGCCAAACTGGAGCTGTAAAACCGCCCGAGGCTCCCGAAACATGAAGCTCAACCCGTTCATCGTCCGCCAAAGCGACCTGCTAGGCGACATCGTCATCGAGCACCGCGACAACTCAGCCGTCGCCGCCCTCGAAGCCGCCGAAGTCGGGGCCGACTACCCATAAGCAAAAGCTAAAACCTCTCAGACCGCGAAGACTCTTCATTTTCTTCACTTCAATGTTCGATGTTGGGCGTTCGATGTTCGATGTTCAAAGCCGGTTTATCCCGGCCCTCTCACCGACCTTTCGTTCATCCTAACTTCTTCATGTTCCAAAAATTCCCCATGACCGGAACTCGATATCAGTTGTCACCGGTCTTCCAACTTCCACCCCATCCGAGAAATCACAGCTTCCTAGGCAATGCCGGATCTAACTAAGCATCAAATGAATAAAATCTGTTACTTTGACCCTTGCCGGAGCTATCCAAATCTTTAGTCTCCAGCACTGAACCAACACACTGTTCGTTTGAGAATTTGAAGACACATCACCACTATGAGCACGCCCACACTTGAGACAATGCAGAAGCAGCTTACCGAAGCCCTGAATCGCATTCACAGCCTTGAGGGCGACATCAAGCGGATGCGCCAGAATACCAACACCGCGCTGCAAGGCAACGCCGTCATGTTGGAGATACTTGTCGCACACACCAGTTGCCAGCCTGCGAGAGGCCAGTATTTCACTTTCGGAACCAACTTCGACGTGGGTCACGATTGACCCGTCTTCACGATAGATGCCCGTAGCCATGCAAGGATCACTCGATACACGATATTTTGTCCTGGCTTTGGGTGCCACCCATTCTTTTGGTTTCATGTTATTTGCAGCCACCGGCCAGCGTCCACTCGCGGGCAGGACGCGCCCCAAAATTGAAGAAAACGAACAAGGCGTCGCGCACCAACGGGCCATAAGCTTTTCAATTTCACTTCAACTCCTTTCCAGTCGCGCCCGTGGGCGGACATTTGACGTTGGGCAAAAAAATTAAGAACAACAAATTAACACCATGGGACTATTCGACATTTTCAAAGGCAAGCCAGCACCAGAACCAACTTCAATCAGCGACAAATTGGGAGAAGGGCAACCACGACCTCATCATTACCAGTTTGCCTACATGGCCTTGCCGATTGGCCTTCTAGGAGATCCTCAGCGGTCTATCCAGCTTCTCAATGACCCGGGATTGCTGATTAAGATATGGAAGAACCTCGGAAGCGCGTTACCCCAGAATCAAAGACTTCTCAGCGAACCCAAGCTGAATAAAAGCGATATTCAGAAGATTGGGTCTGGGAAGATTTTAGTCCCTATTAGAATGCCTATTCCCACTGCGAAGGGAGAAGCGGTTTATGTCGCGTTTACGATTTCCGAGGCTTTTTCTGCGGGTAACACGTCCGCTAATCCTCAGTTCAGATACTTCGCATTCTCAGTTAGTGACGGCGGCCTAGCCACGCTCCGAGAAGTCCGGGATGCAGGTTCGCCATCTCAGGCTCTCAAGCATCTAGTCCCCAATAGCCTTGAGTCATTCGTCGCGCACATTCGCGAAGTTGGTCCGTGACCCATTCGCCGAATATTTAATTACCTTTACGCACATGAGCCTAGTAGGAGCAGCGAGAGTAGATAAGAAGCTGATTGCGCATCTTTCTCACGGGGGAGATATTGATGATTCAGTCAGTTCCATGTTGGTCACCCAGCTCATCCGTGAGTCTTTAGAGAACAAGAATATTGGACATGCGGTGAGGCACCACGGATTCTCGAATGAACTACTAGCCAATATTTACACGAGGAGTTTCGACGCGCTACTTCCAGATGGTAGGGGTCAGTGGTAGGGGTCAGTCCTCGCATGGTAACATTT
>JAYVEJ010000249.1:0-1965 GCA_043748885.1 Luteolibacter sp.
CCGATTTCCTGGGCCCGGATCAAGTAGAGATCGAGTTCCGAATCGTTTGAACTCGGACGAAGTCCGCGCGAGGAGACATGGATCTCATAGCCGGCCTTAGCGAGGAGTTCGATGGTCGGTTCCTGAAGGCTGCCTTTGGGGATGGCAAATTTCAGAGTGCGTAATGGGTCCGGCATGAAGGGGCGCGGTTTTAGTCACGAATGCCGGGGAATCAAGCCAAGTTTTGAGTATTTTCCAGCAACCTCTCAGGCAGCCAAGCCTCATCATCTCCAAGCCGCCGCCGAAACAACACATTTCTTGCGTGCGACGCGCGTAGTCGCCCGCTACGGTTATGCCATGCCACGTCTCGCTCTGCTCCAATCCGGCACGTTTCCTAGCAAAGCCGAATCCTTTGACCACCACGAATCCCTGATCCGCCAGGCCGCGGCGGGCGGCTCGCACATCGTCGTCACACAGGAGCTTTTTCTAACACCCTACTTCTGCACCGTCGAGGATCCCGCGCGGTTCGACCTCGCCGATCCCCTGCCCGGCCCGGTCACCGACCGCCTCGGCAAGCTCGCGGGAGAGCTGGGAATCGTGCTAATTTCCTCGCTGTTCGAACACCGCGGGCCCGGTCTCTATCACAACACCGCCGCCATCCACGATGCGGACGGCTCGCTGATGGGTCTCTATCGGAAGAGCCACATCCCGCAGGATCCCGGCTTCGAGGAGAAGTTCTATTTCACTCCCGGAGATAGCGGTTGGCCGGTGTGGGAGACGCGCTTTGGGAAAATCGGGGTGCTCATTTGTTGGGACCAATGGTATCCCGAAGCCGCTCGGCTGATGGCCCTTGGCGGCGCGCAGGTGCTCGTCTATCCGACCGCTATCGGCTGGCTGCCCGAGGAAAAGCCCACCCTCGGCGAAGCCCAACATTGCGCCTGGGAAACCGTCCAGCGCGGCCACGCCGTGGCGAACGGTTGCTATCTAGCAGCGGTCAACCGCACCGGCTACGAGGGTGACACCGAGTTCTGGGGCCGTTCGTTTGTGGCAAATCCTTACGGTGAACTCGTCGCCAAAGCATCCACCGAAAAGGAGGAAATTCTCTATCATGACCTCGACTTCCAGGCCGTGGAAGACTTCCGCCGCATCTGGCCGTTTTTCCGCGACCGGCGGATCGACGCCTATGGCGATCTAACGAAGCGCTGGCGGAAATGAAGCGCAGCCCGACTTCAACTCACTGCGATCACCGTGAGATTCGGCACATCCAGCGACTCGCCGACCCGCATCTCTAGCAGCTTCCGATAGAGTCCGCTATCCGGAGTGAGCAAGGTGATTTCCTGGTCCTCATGCATGATCACCAACCCGCCGGACGCAGGGACGAGCAAGAAAAATGCGCTCTCACCATTCAGCGCGACTTCCACCAACGCGCCGGCGTCGATGGCGTCGGCCATTTCAAAATCGGGTAGAGTGAGCGTTTCGAAGATCCGCACGGATTCGGCGAGTTCATCGACCTGCCGCGCCTGGCCGGCTGCCAGATAGGATGCCTCCAGGCTACGAGTGTCGTATTTCCCCTCCGCCTTGCTGCCGGGGTCGGTGGCGGCAGCGTGAGCCTCGCACGCCGCTTTGGAAAGGCGATCAAGACGGGCGCGGAGTTCGGCACGGATTCGGGTGAGGATGGCGAGTTTCATCAGCGGAATGCGAGTCTTGCACGGGACTGGCCGCGATGCCAAGCTTCCGCCATGCTAACCGTTTATGGCTACCAAAAATGCAGCACCTGCCGCGACGCGCACCGCTGGCTCGACGCCCGCAGCCTCGTCTATCAAGTGAAGGCAATTCGCGAAACTCCCCCGACTCCCGCTGAACTGGCGACCGCACTCAAGGCGATGGGCGGCGACCTGCGGAAGATTTTCAACACCTCCGGCATCGACTACCGCGCCCTTGGATTGAAGGACCAACTCCCGACGATGAGCGAAACCGCAGCCTTCG
>JAYVEJ010000250.1:0-5341 GCA_043748885.1 Luteolibacter sp.
CGATGACGGCCGCAAGTTCGGATTCACGGGCCTCCAGCGCGGCGATTTCCTCCGGCTTGATGTGATCGTTCACCTCGGCAAGGTCGCGGAGTCGGGAAATTTCCGCGGCCATTTCGGTGTGCATTAGGGTCATGGCTTGGGCGATGATGGGCTGGCTTTTCGCGGTGCCGAGAGCGCGTGCTTGCTCTAACATGGCAGGCAAGAATGTCCGCTTCACTTTTTCATTTCGCATCAATCCAGCGGCATCGCCTTTCCGCAACGGCGGCTTGGCGAAGGCGGGGTTGTCGGTGTGATCGGTCCCTTTGTGATCGACGAAGATGCGCAGGGGCGTCTGCGGCAGAAACCGCTCGACGTGGAGCCGCGCGGGGGCCACGCACTCGACGACGAGCCAAGTTTCTAGCAAGATGATTTTCTCGCCGCTGGAGTCCCACACACCGAAGGTCGCATTGCCTGCTGCCGATCCTAACATGAAGTCCAATGCGCCGCGGACCAGTGGGTGATCCCACGTTAGGAAAGCTTCTTGTTCGCGCTCCAGCGCACGCTGGCGATCGAGAGTGACCGTCATGCCATCGGCTGGCAGAGAGGGAAACGCATCGGATTTTAAATTTCCCGGCAGCAGGAAATAGCGGCGCTGTCCCAGCTCCTCAATGGTGACTCCAGAGAACTCAAACAAGCGCAGCAGGAAGTCCTCGAAGCCGGGGTTCTCATCCCACTCGCGGATCTTTGCCACCAGCCACGCTGATCTAGCAGGCCGGTGCGAGCTACGTTCTAGCAGGCGATCTTGGCCGCGTGCGAGGCGTTCGGAAATCCGCCTGCGGCAGGCGTGGGTCTTCTCAATCAACTCCTCGATGCCCTCGTGCTCGCCGATGGCTTCTTCTAAATCGAAGCGCAACTCACGCTGAATTTCCGCCGCTCCGGGCGGACTGGCGCGGAAGGCATCGAGTCCTTCCTCCAGCCAACGCATGCGGATTTCCTCGTCCGTGCCGGGCAGATATGGGACGTGGACTTGGATGGTGCCCTTCTGGCCGATCCGGTCTAACCGCCCAATCCGCTGCTCCAGCAAATCCACATCTTCGGGTAGATCATAGAGCACCAGATGGCGGGCGAATTGGAAGTTCCGCCCCTCGCTGCCGATCTCCGAACAGACAAGGATGCGTGCGCCGTCCTTCTCGGAAAAGAACGCGGCGTTGCGGTCGCGCTGGAGCAATGTTAGATCCTCGTGAAACAACACCCCTTTCACGCCGGTCGCGGTGTGGAGTGCTGCGAGCACCTCCTCTGCCAGCTCGCGAGTCTTGGTGATGACCAGAATTTTTTCCTCACCGAGTTCATCGAGTAAAGTGCTAAGCCACGCCACTTTATCCGTGACCGGGACAATCCGTGGCTCGCGCTGCGGGAAGCCGCCGAGCTTGGCGCGGGTGTTGCGGAACATCACCCGGCCCACTCCAAATCCATCCAACAAGTCCGTGATCAAGCGCTCGCGGGCAGCCGGTTTTTCTGCGATGAGATCCGCCAACCGCATTTCTAACCGCTGATGACCGGCGACGAATGCGTGCAAGCGTTCGTCAACCATCGCGCCTGCTGCCAGCGCTTCCACGACATCGGCGACTTTTTCATAATGCAGCGTTTCCTCGCAATACTGTTGGATTTCGGCATAGCGATCTGGGTCCAGAAGCTGCAACCGCGCGAAGTGGCCCTCCGGTCCCAGTTGCTGCGGCGTGGCAGTTAGCAGGAGCAAGCTTTCGGTCGTTTCCGCAAGGCCGCGCACCATCTCATACGCGGGTCCGGCGGCTTCCGGCGACCACTCAAGGTGATGCGCCTCATCCACCACTAACACATCCCAGCCCGCCTCGCGCGCTTGTGCCGCGCGGTGGTCGTTGCCTGCTAGAAAATCGACAGCAGCTAGCACCCATTGACTGTCGAGAAACGGATTGCAAGCCGGGTCGCCATACTCAATCGCCTCGCAGCGTTCCTCATCATAAAGGCTGAAGGAAAGCTGAAACCGCCGCAGCAGCTCGACGAACCATTGATGCACCAGCGGCTCCGGTACGAGGATCAGCACGCGCTCGGCCCGCCCAGTTAGAATGAGCCGGTGCAAGATCAAACATGCCTCGATGGTTTTTCCCAAGCCCACCTGATCCGCTAACAATACCCGCGGTCGTGGGCGGTTCGCCACTTCATCCGCGATGAAGAGTTGGTGCGGGATCAAGTCCATCCGCGCACCCGCTAGGCCGCGCACCGGCGAGCGGCGCATGTCCGCACGGCGGCGGAGTGCCTCGCCACGCAGATCAAAATCGCCGTGGTCGTCGAGTTTACCGCCGAACAAGCGTTCCTCCGGTTTGCTGAAACTGATAGAGTCGGATAGATTCGCCTCGGGGAGATCGCCGTCGTGAGTTTCATAAATCCGCAAGCCGCGCTCTTCCCGCACCCGCTCGACGGTCATTTCCGCGCCCGAGTGATTCTTGATCCGGTCGCCCGGCATGAACCTAACACGCCGTAGCGGCGCGGTGTCGATGGCATAGATCCGTGTCTCGCCTGCCGCTGGAAACGCGATTTCCACCCGCCCGTCGCCGCTGTTGCGGATGACGCCGAGGCCGAGCTCCGGCTCGCCATCGCTCACCCAGCGCTGGCCGCGCATCCATGTATTTTCCGTTTTGCCCTGCTCCACCATCGTGCCCCCAACGAACTGCTTTGGTGGAAAAAGGAAAGCGCAAAGGCCGGTGCTGTTTAAACAACCCGCGCACCGCGCTGAGCTGAAGTGCGTGAAAATTTCAGGGGGTTTTCGTCATAAAAAGCTCTTGGCAGAGCAGACAGCGTTTCCCATCGCAGGCACGGGCGGTGCAATGCTCGCGGCCGTAGAAAATGATTTGGAGATGCAGGCGATTCCAGGTGGCACGCGGGAAGAGTTTTTTCAAATCACGCTCGGTCACCACCACGTTTTTTCCTGAGGTGAGTTTCCAACGGGTGGCGAGGCGGTGGATGTGGGTGTCCACCGGAAATGCCGGCACGCCGAACGACTGCGCCATCACCACCGACGCCGTCTTGTGACCGACGCCGGGCAAGGCTTCGAGCGCGGCGAAATCCTGCGGAACCTCGCCGCCGTGTTGCTCTACCAGAATTTTCGAGAGCTGAGAAATCGCCGCCGATTTCTTCGGCGAAAGCCCGCAGGGGCGGATGATCGCCTGGATGTCCGTGACGGGCACCTGCATCATGTCCAGCGGGTTGTCCGCGAGGAGAAAAAGTGAGGGTGTAACAAGGTTCACTCTCACATCGGTGCATTGGGCGGACAACAACACGGCGACTAACAAGGTGTAGGGATCCTTGTGATCGAGCGGAATCGGAGTTTCCGGATAGAGTTCCTGGAGCCTGCGCCGGACATGGTCGGCGCGTTGTTGCTTGAGCATGGTAACGAGTTTCTCGGGCGAGCGGGGAAATTGCAAGGGTGGGGAGATTTGACACGGAGGAATTGGAATCAGAAGCAATCAACCGCAGATCAACAGGATGGACGCCGATGAGAGCGATGAAGACTCGAAGCCGATTGGCTCGCACGGCTCCAACGGGAATTCCCGTCGCCGCATGGACCGGGCTTGTGGCAGGCCGGGCACCGGGGTTAGGCTGCGGCAGTGCGAAAAAGATGGCTTATCCCGATCACGTTGCTGGCCCTGGCCGGTGGCGTGGGTTGGTGGTTCCGGGCACCGCTAACCGCATTGTGGCAGGCCACGGCGGGCGGGGTGGAACTTGGATTGCGCCAGAAATTGCAGCCCGATTCCAAGACTTACGCCGTCCTGACGAAGGACTTGGAACGCAGGCGTGTAAATCTAGCAGAGCACTACCAGCAAGCGAGGACCGCCGCCGAGCGGGCCGCCGTGCTGGGCGATGCGCGGATCATTTTGGAAAAGGCATTGCCTGCGATGATGCATTGCTGGCTGGGCACGCCGTGGGATTTCAACGGCACCGCGAAAGGCCCGGGCCAAGGCAAGATCGCGTGCGGGTATTTCGTGGCGACGGTCCTGCACGACGCCGGCTTCCGGGTGGATCGCTATCAGCTCGCGCAACAGGCTTCGGGAAACATCCTGCAGTCGTTCCTGGCGAAGGACGCGTGCGCCCTAACCGTCGGCGAGGACTATCAGGCATTCGCCACGCGGGTAGAGAAACTCGAACCCGGCATCTACGTCGTCGGGCTGGACACACATGTCGCGTTTCTCGTCTGGGGCGGCAGCGAGGGCTTCCGTTTCATCCACGCCTCCGGCTTGCGGCCGTGGTGCGTGGTCGATGAAGGCCGCGCGGATGCAGGTGCGCTCCAGCGGTCACGCTGGCGGATGCTCGGCAATCTAACCGCCGACCGCGCCGTCCTGAAACGCTGGCTCAAGGCGGAGAAGGTCGTGGTCCGCAGGGCGTGAGGATTCGGGACAGACGAATTATTGGTGGCCAAATCTATGGAATTTGGATGGATTTGGCCACCATTCCAACAAATGGATTTTTAATCTGGCCAAATCTGGAAAAATATGCACGATTTGGCCACTTATAACCCATGCCATTAGCCGGACGCCAACGTGAAAGGGACTACCTCGACGGCCTGCTTGCCAGCGGGGATGCCGAGTTTCTGGCGATTTACGGGCGGCGGCGGATTGGGAAAACCTTTCTGGTCCGGGAGTATTTGAAGAGCCATCTCGCCTTCGAGCTGACGGGCATGCTCGACGCGCCGCTCGCTGATCAACTGGTGAATTTCCAAAGTGCCATGAAAGCCGCAGGAGTGCTCGATCCCGCGATGCCGGACTCGTGGCAACAGGCTTTCGCGCAGCTCGCGGACTTTTTGCTCACCCTGCCTCAGGATTCCAAGCAGGTGATTTTCTTCGATGAACTTCCGTGGCTGGCCGGCCACAAATCCAAATTTCTGCCCGCGCTCGATCACTTTTGGAACACCTTCCTGTCCCGGCACCCGCAGTTCCTTCTGATCGTCTGCGGCTCGGCCGCATCCTGGATGATCTCCAAGCTGATCCACCATAAGGGTGGCCTGCACAATCGCGTCACCGCCCGCCTGCGGCTGGAACCTTTCACGCTGGCAGAAACCGAAACCTTCGTGAAATCCCGCCAAATCAGTCTGACGCGCTACGACTTGCTCACCCTGACCATGGCCTTCGGCGGCGTGCCCTTCTACCTCCGCGAGGCGAAGCCCGGACGATCCGCCGCGCAGATCATCGACGACGCTTGCTTCTCCCAGACCGGACTGCTGCGCGAGGAATTTTCCCGGCTCTACGCGTCGCTCTTCGATCATCCAGAGCGCCATCTCGACTTGGTCCGTTTGCTGGCGAAACACCCACAAGGCCTCGACCGCGGAAAACTC
>JAYVEJ010000251.1:0-5338 GCA_043748885.1 Luteolibacter sp.
CTAAAACCTTTTGTGAGTCAACAAAGGTTTTATCAGGGCTTCCTAAAACCTTTTGTGAGGCAGAAAAGGTTTTATGAGAGCCTCCTAAAACCTTTGGTGAACCAACAAAGGTTTTATCCGAGCTTCCTAAAACCTTTGTTGAGTCATCAAAGGTTTTATCAGAGCTCCCTAAAACCTTTAGTGAGCCAACAAAGGTTTTATCAGGGCTTCCTAAAACCTTTTGTGAGGCATCAAAGGTTTTATCAGAGCTTCCTAAAACCTTTTGCGTGTCACCAAAGATTTTGTTTGCGAGTTGTGAGGTGATGGAAAGAGCAAGAAGCGAGCGATGGGAGATGACAGATGAGCGATGATCTATGAAAGGAAGCGGAAGCAACGACAGTCAAGTCGTTGCGCCTTGAATTTCAATTAGAGATGCCCTGTTCTGTCAGGGTTCCTACACTAGGGAGAAGGCCAACCACAGATGAACAAGATGACCGCAGATGAAGAGGATGATTGCTCAATGGCCGGGGCCAGTCCATTTACCGCCCCCGTCCACCCCGTCCACCGGATGGTAGCCGTGACTGAATCGGTCCATCAAAAGCATCGGTCATGAGTCGACAAAAATCGTCTATTGCGCATGAATTTCACGAGTCTATACGTTAGCTCTCCTACCACTAACTCTTATGAAATCCGCACCACTCAAACAGCTTAGTAAGCTCTGCTTCATTCTGGGCTTTGCCTCCATCATCGGGTCGATCGCGATTTGGTTTTTAACTGGCGGCACCACCGCCGATGCCCAAGCCCACGCCGAACGTTTTGGCATCTTTGTGGGGCTATGGGCACCGACGTTCTTTATCCTCTCGAACCGCTTTGACCGGTATTCGGAAAAGGGTTCCTAACTGCGGGCGAAACTTCGCAGCATCGCATCGGCACTCCTTCTCCGCAGGTATGCCATCGTTTCTCAAAATGATATCTTCGCTGCCTCTCACCCGGGCTGCCGCACTGGCAGCATGGACTAATTTCCTGCCCCATGTGGGACACTACGCGGCCCGCCGGAATCACTTGGTGGCGGATCATCGCAATGTCTCGCGCCTCAGTCCCGCGCTGCGGCATCGCCTCCTAACTGAGGATGAGGTGATCCAGACGACGCTCCAGCAGTTTAGTTTTCCCGACGCTGAGAAGTGGCTGCAAGAAATTTGTTGGCGGCGTTATTGGAAGGGTTGGCTGGAAATGCGGCCGCAGGTATGGACTCTGTGGCGGCAGCGAGTGGCCGAGTTGCGGGCCACCCTCCCTCCAGCACTTTTGGCGAAGGCGGACGCCGTCGCGGCAGGAGAAAGCGGTGTGGCCTGCATGGATCGCATCGCCCGCGAGTTGATAGAAACCGGATACCTTCACAACCACGCACGAATGTGGTGGGCAAGTTTTTGGATCCACGCAGAGGGTCTGCCTTGGGAGTTAGGAGCTGACTTCTTCTTCCGACACCTTCTCGACGCCGATCCTGCAAGCAACACCCTTTCGTGGCGCTGGGTGGCCGGCCTGCAAACGCCCGGCAAGACCTATCTAGTCCGCCTTTCTAACCTCGAGAAATACGCCGATGCCGCGCTGTTAGTTGACCGCCGCGGGAGTCAGCGCATCGCGGATGGTGTCGTCAAAGCGGCCCCTCAGCCGGAAACTGGCCAGCCCACCAAACACCCGCTACCCGCCCACCCCACCGCGCTTCCCACCACCCACGGGCGGGCCGGCCTGTGGCTTCATAGCGAGGATCTCTCACCGGAAATCGGGCCACTCGCCGGATTCGCCCCAGTCGCAGTGGCCGCTTTTACCAGCGAATCCAGCACGCACGCTGATTTTCACCTCAGCGAGCGCCGCCTCGCAGCCCTCCGCACCGTCGTCGCCGAGGGCCTCGCAAGAGCTGCCGATCACTACCGATGTCCCACCGCTCGAATCGATGCGGCTAGACCCGTGGTGAGTCTCGCGGAGTGGGCATCCGCGCAGCAGCTAACAACCGTGGTCGCCTTCGCGCCGACGGTTGGCCCCGTCGGCGATTTGATTCCGCAACTTTCGGAACAACTCGCTGCACGGGGAATCCGGCTCACACTGATCCAGCGCCCATCAGACGCCCACGCCTTTGCCCTAGCTGGTGCAGGCTTCTTTCCATTTTGGGAAAAAATGGGCAAGCATCTCCAGCAGTCCGCATCATGAAATCCGCCCACTCTCCCGATCTCATATCACTCATCATTCGTCTCGCTTGGGAAGATCGCACCACCTTCGAGGAGATCGCCAAGCGCACCGGCTTGGTCGAGAGTCAGGTGATAGAGATCATGCGCCGCGAGTTAAAGCCCAGCAGCTTTCGTCTCTGGCGCAAGCGAGTCGGCGGTCGCATTACCAAACATCGCCGCCTCCTCGAACAAAGGCTCACTGGCCCACCTGCGGACCAACAGGAAATCGACTCGTAAAAACTGTGTTAGAAAATGCAGTCAGCCGCCGATGGGTGCTTTCGTAACTCTTGAAGTAAACATAAGAAGTTAGGTGCCGCGAATCTGGAGAATGATTGAAGAGGAAAAGATTCAAACGATGCATTCTGGTTCGTTAGAAAATTGCCATGAATCCTTTGGGGTTGCTCTGGTAAAGAAATGGCGGGAGAGCGCCCAGCCGCGATCAGTAGCCGTTAGACAGCCGTGAGACGAGGGCTTGGCCGGCGTGTTCGAGGGCTTCGGGGAGGGCGTTGTTGCGGGCGGTCTGGAGATTGGACGAGACGAAAAGCTGGCTGCTGCCGGAGGATTTTCCTGAAGCAAGAACCTTGGTGGGGTCTTTGGCATCGCGGAGGGTCCACTCGAGGGTGACGGTGTTAGCGAGTTCCTCCGGGAGGAGAGTGTCGCGGCGGGTGCCGCGGATGGCGGTGTAATTAATGCTTTTCAGGTTGCCCTCTAACACGGCGTCGGCATGGTCGGTTTTTGCGAGCCGATAGGTGCCGTCTTGGATGAAGGCATCTGCCACGGCGGAGGTGGCGAGAGCCTCGGCGCGGGGGTGCAAGGTGGAGTTGGCAAACATCGGCACGGAGATGGTTTGCACCTGCTTGAGCGACGCGGGCTTGGTGGCTCCGAGGTGATAGCCCGCGCAGGAAGCGAGCAGCAAGGTGGGAGCTAGCAGAAGGAGAAATTTCACGAGGCGGTGTTGGGTTAGATCACTCGCCGAGTTCCTTGAGGTGGGCGCGGGCCTGGTCGTGGAGGGCACCGGATGGCGAGCGTTTCACGATGTCGCGGTAGTAAATTTTCGCGGATTCGAGCTTGCCGGTTTTCTGATAGTATTCGGCGATGTCGTAGGAGCGCTGGAGGTCTTTGCCGCCGACGTTGGCGAGAAACTGGCGGGCTTCGGCATTGCGTGAATGGCCGGGATACTGGATGAGGTAGTCGTTAAATGCCTCGCGGGCGAGATCGAGGTTGGCTTGGTTCTGATTTCCGCGGTCGGCCTCGGCAGTTAGAATCAGGCCGATGCGGAACAGGGCTTCTGGCGCTTCGGAGCTGGCGGGCTGATCGCGGACGAGTTGGCGATAGGCGGCGATGGCTTCTTTGGACTTTTTCTTGCCTTCGTTGAGTCGGCCGATGGTGAATTGGGCCTTGGCGGCGGAGGGGGATTTCGGGGCATTGTCGCGGACTTTGCCGAGCATTTCGACGGTCTTGTCGAGGGAGAGTTTGGTTTTCAAACCCATCATGCTTTGTTTGACGTCGCCGTCGGCAGCGGATTGCGCCATGGCGATTTGGCGGTTTAGAGCGGTGGTGTAGAGGCCGCTGCCTTGGAAGCGGGAGAGAAATTTGTCGTAAGCCTCGAAGGATTTGAGGATGTCGCCCTGCTGCTCAAGAAGCTGGGCCTGGCGGAAACGGGCCTGCGCGGCGGATGGCGCGAAGGGGAAGCGGGTGGCGGTTTCATCGTAGAGCTTGATGGCCCGGCCGACTTTCCCGGCATCGTCGGCCTGCTTGGCCTTCAGATAGAATTTCTCGCCCTCACTGGCGGCGGCTTGGGTGTTTCCCGCCATGATCGGCAAATCCGGATCTGGGCCGCAGGAAACAAGGTGGAACGTGGTGGCAGAAATCAGCGCGAGGACGATTGACCGATGGATCATGCGGCGGAGCATAGGAGGCCGATGGGGCTGGGAAAGCCCAAAATCCATCACTGGCCAAGTTCGGTGGCGCGCTGGGTGGCGGCTCCGACTGCCTCGATCAGAGCGGAGCGCAAGCCGTGCCGCTCAAGCGTGGCGAGGCCGACGATGGTGGTGCCACCGGGCGAGGTGACCATATCCTTGAGCACGGCGGGATGCTCGCCGGTTTCCAACACCATCGCAGCCGCGCCGAGGACCGTTTGGGCGGCGAGTCGGAGCGCATCGGCGCGGGGCAGGCCAGCGCGGACACCGCCGTCGGCGAGGGCGTCGATGACGAGGTAAATATAAGCGGGGCCGCTGCCTGATAGACCGGTGACGGCGTCCATCAAGCGCTCGGGGACTTCGACGGCGAGGCCGACGGCACCGAGGAGAGCTTGCGCGGTCTTGGCATCTTCTGAATTCGCACGGCTGCCGACGCAAAAAGCGGCGGCTCCGTGGCCGACGAGCGCCGGGGTATTTGGCATGGCGCGGATGATCCGGAAATTTTCCGAAGCTGCGTCTTCGAGTGCCGTGAGAGTGACGCCAGCGGCGATGGAAATCACCAGGCGAGGCTGGCCAGCGCTCATTTTCGCCGCATTTGCTAGGGCCGCAGCCACGTCATGGGGCTTGGTGCAAAGCAGGATCACGTCGCAGGCCGCGCCCATTTCCGCGAGATCGGTGGTGACCTTGGCACCGGTCGCTTGGACGAATGTTTCGCGAGATTTCTCGTAAGGATCACAGCCCATCACGTCGCCCGCCGCGACCACCCCCGCACGAATCGCCCCCTGAATAAGCGCCGTTCCCATTTTCCCGCAACCGATGACTCCAATCTTCATGGCCGGAGACTAAACGGGTCCGCGCGGCGCACGCCAGTGTCATTTTACTTGGAGCGGTGGGCGGCGCGTGGCCATCCTCCGGCCATGAAACTGCGGTTGATGGCGGCGTTGCTGGTGAGTTGTGCGTTCGCGGTGGGTGAAACTCCGGCGGTTAGAGCGACTCCTGACGTGGAAGCCGCGATCCCCCGCCCGGTGAAACTACTCGGCGAACCTGCGATGATGGATTTCCCGAACGGCATCCAAATGGCGGTCACCGCCGCCACGGAGAAAGCCCAAGCCCACGTCAACCAAGGCATGAACCAGTTGCACGGCGGCTGGGAATTCGAGGCCAGCCGCCATTTCGCCGCCGCGATGCGTGAAGACCCGGAATGCCTGCTCGCGCACTGGG
>JAYVEJ010000252.1:0-1961 GCA_043748885.1 Luteolibacter sp.
CCGGGTGATTGCCGGCGAGAAAAGTTGCTTGGCCCCCGTGATCTGAATCCAGTAGATCCGGTTCAAGGCAGCGGAGGTGGAAAACTCCCGCACCTCAAATTTTAGCGATTTGCGGTCGGCGCTGATCGCAGCATTTGCGACCGCATCCGGATGCTTTTCGTCCTCATCCGAACCGTATCGGGATGAATCGGTATAGGTCCAGGATTCCACTTTTACATTCGCCAGGACATCCGCCGGAGCTAGGGACTGAGCCAAGGGAGTGGTGAAGAAAACTTCGAAACCGGACGAAGTTACGGACACCCGCTGAATCTCAGCCGCAGTGGTTTTTCCATCCCAGTAGATCCGTTGCAAACTCGCTTCGTTACCACCGGTTGACTGCCATCCCCTGCCCGTCTGGCCGAGGAGCAGAGAACCATTTGGCAGAAAACACGGCCGCATGATGCCGGAGGCCAGCTTGCTCGCGAATGGCATGATGCAGCCTTGATCGACCTCGCCGACTTTCTCGGAGTAAATCCGCATCAGCGTGGAAAGAGTCTGATCACCAATGAACATCTGCCGCGCGTAGGCACCGAACTTGCCTTGACTTAAATCCCAAGCTGGGTTGCCGGGTGAGTTCGCCAGTTTTTCATAAGGAAACCACACGGCGCAGAGCTGGGCGGATTTCTGCCACTTTTCAGGTGAAATTTCCGGCGAGTCCGGCTTCATGCCGGGCAAGGAAACCAGCCCCGCCGGGTGGCCGTAGAAATGGTCCTTGTAAAGATAGCTGAGCTTGGAAGATCCCATGTATTCACCCTGATTGTCCGCGTAGAGCAGACGACCGTCCGGATCAATTCCCAGTCCCGCCGGACTGCGGAGTCCGGATGCGTAGGGCTCGAAAACACCCGCTGGAGTTACCCGGCAGCACCAGCCACGAAAGCCACCCATGCTGCCCATGTAAACCCCCCCGGCATGATAGGATGCACGCTGATTGTCAGAATGGCCGAGATTGAGCGTGAAATAGTAGTTTCCATCCGTATCCCTTACCGGACCGTGAGTGTATTCAGAATAATTCCCATGAAATCCGAAGTCATCGCAAACGGTGGAAAACTCATCCGCACGGCCGTCATGATCGAGATCACTTAAACGCGTCAGCTCTGGTTTCTGCCCAATGACGATGGTATCGCCGCCGTCGTCTTCGATCCAGAGGCCCAGGCACTCAAAGGCTCCTTCAGCAAAAAGCTCCCAATGGTGATTCCTGATTCTCCAGATGCCAGCAGTCCGGGTACCCACGACGATAGTGCCATTCTTGGCGACGGCGATGGCGGTGGGCTCGAAAAGTTGATTCCGGCCATAAGTGTCCTTCGGCGATTCCCATGTTTCGATTTGATAACCCGCCGGCAAATCCGCCACCGAAGGAGTGGTGTGCACCACCTGGGGAGAAAAATCTTCCACCGCAGCAAGAGTTCGGCGAGCTGGCAGCCCATCCACGACCTTGGCCCGAAGTTGATAGCGAACGTTATTTCCAGCAGGCAGGGTCCACTTGCCGTCGGCGAGCGTTCCTCCATCTACCGTGACCGACCTGAAGCCATCCTTGCGGAGCTGGAAGGACTGGGAGGATTGGAATCGTCCAGATAGATCAACGATCAGGGAGCCGTCCTCACTGAAGGAAACACGCTGGGTGATCTGATTTTTTCCGACGCGAAAATGGAAATCCGGCGGCTGATTTTCCTTTTCGGTGTAGCCGGTGAACTCGCTGTCCCAAGAAGCCAGTTCCTTGAGGAAATCCCCACCCTTCCAGAGGTGCTTGATGACCGCCTCGTCGTCGAGGATATCCGGCTCCTTGAATTCAAAGTCGATCAGCCTGCCGTCCCCGGTCAGAGGCGTCAGTGCCGGCGACGCATCCAACAGTTCATGGGAATCCTGCCCATGCTCTGACCCCGGCGTGCTGCGGCCTTTCTGCTCCTTGGCGAGATTCAGGAACC
>JAYVEJ010000253.1:0-1960 GCA_043748885.1 Luteolibacter sp.
TGGCGAGGAATTTCCCTCCATGGGCATCGGCCATTTCATTTGGTATCCGGCCGGTTTTAAAGGTCGCTTCGAGGAAAGCTGGCCGCAATTTGCCGCGTTTGCCCGTCAGCGCGGTGCAACTTTGCCGCCGGTGGCGCTTGAGGCTCACAGCCCGTGGACGAGCAAGGCGGAGTTCCAAGCGGAGTTCAAAGGGCCGCAGCTGACGGCATTGCGAAACTGGCTGGCAGGAAATGTGACTCTACAAACCGACTTCATCATCGCCCGCTCACGCGCGGCCCTGCCGAAGATTCTAGCAGCAGCGCCTGCCAGCGAGAAGGCTCGGATCGAGGCGAACTATCAGAAAGTGGCGGCTTCCTCGCAGGGGACGTACGCCTTGATCGACTACGTGAATTTCAAAGGCGACGGCACCCAGGCAGCGGAAAAATACAACGGCCAAGGCTGGGGGTTGATGCAGGTGTTAGGTGGGATGAAGGACGTGCCCGCCGGTGTGCCCGCTGCGGCGGAATTCGCCGCGTCCGCCAAGCGGATGCTTTCACGGCGGATCGCCAACTCACCGCCGGCCCGTGGCGAAAAGCGTTGGGAGGAAGGCTGGCACAACCGCTGCAATACTTACGGTAAGCCGCTTTGAGCGGGCGGCCTTGAAATTTTAACTCTCCACTTGCGCTCGCTACATATACCCCCTATGGGTATTTACATGCAGCGCGATTGTCACCAGACGAAACCCCTTCTAGGCCGCATCAACAAGATTTCCGGGCAGGTTCTGGGAGTCGGGCGGATGATCGAGGAGAACCGGGAATGCCCGGAAATCCTCCACACCATTTCCGCGATCCACTCGGCCTTGCGGAGTTTGGAAGCGAAGTTGCTAGAGGATCACGTCCGCCATTGCGTGTCGGACGCCGCGGCGGATCCCGCCCGCCTTGAGCAGCGGTTAGAAGAAATCATCGCGCTCTACAAACGCCGCTTGGCGTGAACTCAAATTGAATACCCCCATGAAATGTTGCCAAACTCCCGCTGCTCCTGAGCCTGCCAAACCTGCCTGTTGCGGTGGCCACGAGCCAGCGATGCCATCCGCCGCTAAGCCCGGGCAGTTCACCTGCCCGATGCATCCCGAGGTGATTGCCGATAAGCCCGGCGATTGTCCGAAGTGCGGGATGGCGCTCGAACAAGTGACGCCGCTGCCTAACAGCGCCACCGTTTACACCTGCCCGATGCATCCCGAGGTCGAGCAGGATCACCCGGGAGATTGCCCAAAATGCGGGATGCCACTCGAACCCAAGGCGGTGTCTAACGCCGCCGCCGATCACGCCCAACACGAAATCCGCAATCTCTCACGGAAATTCTGGATCGGCCTAACACTCACGGTGCCGGTGCTGCTACTCGCCATGCTGCCGATGATCCCCGGAATTTCTCTGGATGGATTCCCGCCCAAGGGGATTTCGAAATGGATCGAGTTTATTCTAACCACCCCGGTGGTGTTCTGGGCGGGCGGGATCTTTTTTGTGAAAGGCTGGCGCTCGTTCAAGGGCTGGAACCTCAACATGTTCACCTTGATCGCGATCGGCATCGGCGCGGCTTATCTCTACAGTGCGGTGGCGGTGTTAGCTCCTGGGCTGTTTCCCCCGGCGTTTCGGCATCATGGAAATGTGGAACTCTACTTCGAAGCCGCTGCCGTCATCACGGTGCTCGTTCTGCTGGGGCAACTGCTCGAAGCCAAGGCCCGCAGCCGGACCGGCCAGGCGATCCGCGCTCTGCTGGATCTCTCGGCGAAATCCGCCAACCGCCTGAACGCCGACGGCAGCGACGAGCCAGTGGCGGTGGATAAGTTAGCAGTCGGCGACCGCCTCCGCGTCAAGCCGGGTGAAAAAATCCCGCTCGACGGCACGATCGTCGAAGGCTCCAGCAGCATTGATGAATCCATGATCACCGGCGAACCACTGTCCGTCAGGAAGCAAGTCGGCGA
>JAYVEJ010000254.1:0-1957 GCA_043748885.1 Luteolibacter sp.
GCAAGCCTCACACTCGGGTGCTCGGACTCTTCGGCGTCGAGTCTTCGATGGAAGATTTTCTAGCAGGCAGAGATGGCTCGCGCGAACATTTCCGCGACGCCCGCGGGTTGGTCGTGCCAGGAAACTCCGGCAGCCTCAAGCCACCGCGGGCCGGCCTGAATGTGAAGCTCACCATCGACATGGGCATCCAAGCCATCGTCGAGGAAGAACTTGATGCCGGCCTAACGGAGTTCGTTGCCAAGAAGGGAGCCATCATCCTGATGGACCCGAAGACCGGCGAAGTCCTCGCCATGGCCAGCCGCCCGCAATACGATTCTAACCTCAAGGAAAACCTCGCCGAGACCAGTTTCAACTACGCGATCCAGACGATCTATGAACCCGGCTCGACGATCAAAATCGTCGCCGCTGCCGGCGCACTGAATGAGAATCTCGTCACGCCGCAGACATCGATCTTCTGCCATAACGGATTCTATCAGGGCAAGGGTTTCATTGTGAAGGACGACCATCCAGCCGGCTCGTTGAGCGTCGAGGGAGTGCTCCAGAAATCCAACAATAACGGTGCCTACAGCCTCGGTCGCCAGCTCGGGGCGAAGCGCTTTTACGACTACCTCCACCACTTTGGCTTCGGTAAAAAAACCGGCATCCAGCTCAGCGGTGAAAGCTCGGGCACCGCCCGCAACACCGGCAAAGAAGTGGATTTTTCCCGCGCCTGTTACGGCTATGCCGCCAGCGTGACTCCCTTGCAACTGGCCTGCGCCTACTCCGCCATCGCCAGTGATGGCAAGCTCCGGAAACCTCACATCGTTAAATCCCTCATCGCGAACGACGGCACCGTCGTCGAGGACTATCAGCCGGAAGTCGTCTGCGAGGTGCTTAAGCCGAAGGCCGCCGCGCAGATGCGCGCCGCTTTGCAAAAAGTCACCCTCACCGGTGGCACCGCCACCCGCGCCGTCGTCGATGGCTTCCTCGTCGGGGCGAAAACTGGCACCGTCCAGTTGCACAATCCAAAAGGCGGCTACTACGCCGACCGGATGATCACCTCTCTAGCAGGCATGATGCCCGCGCTCGATCCGGCCTTCGTCTGCGTGGTCGTCATCGAAGATCCGCGGATTCCTGGCGTGAAACATCAGGGCGGCATGATCGCCGCGCCGATCTTCGGCAAGATCGCCACCCGTGTCGCCACTCACATGAATTTGCAACCCACCGAGCCTCTCACCCGTCCGATTGCCACCGCCGCCCGATGATCCTCCGCGAGCTAGTTTCAAGTCTATCAAGAGTCACCGTCGCCGGATCGCTGGAGGCAGAGGTGCAGGCCATCACCGCGTCCTCGCGCGAGGTCGCGCCCGGAGTGATTTTCGCCGCCATCCGTGGCACTTCGCTCGATGGCCACCGCTTCATCAATGATGCGCTCGCCGCCGGGGCCACCGCCATTCTAGCGGAAATTGCCCAGCCGTCCGACTACACCGCGCCCGCCACTTGGCTGCATGTGCCGGATAGCCGGGTGGCCGTCGCCATCCTCGCTTCTGTGCTAGCAGGTCAGCCATGGCGGGATCTCGCCATCGCCGGAATCACCGGCACGAACGGCAAGACGACCACTGCGTTTCTGCTTCATCACCTGATGAAATCCGCGTGGCACCGCGCTGGGTTGTTAGGCACCATCCTCGTCGATGATGGGGAAACGGTGGAAACCGCCAAGCACACCACGCCTGGCTCCATCGAGCTTTCCGCGCTGCTGGCGCGGATGAAAGACCACGGCTGCCGTGGCCTCGCGATGGAAGTTTCCTCGCACGGCATTCATCAAAAGCGGATCGCCGCCATCGGCTTCGATGCCTGCGTTTTCACCAATCTAACGCAAGACCACCTCGACTATCACGGCACGCTCGACGCCTATTTCAAGGCCAAGGCGCAGTGGTTTCTCGACCTCGCCGCCGACCCTCATGGCAAAAAGCCGGTGGCC
>JAYVEJ010000255.1:0-1956 GCA_043748885.1 Luteolibacter sp.
TGGCGGGGACGCGCCCTCGCCACTCGCCAAATCATCGTCAATCTCATCGGCGAAACCACCACCAAAACCGGCTTAAAAATCCAAGCGGCTCTCGACGAGAGGCACTATCCGACGGGAAGGAAAGTGGCAGACAAAGAAATGGAGGCGCTCAATCTCCGGTGCGAGCCATTTCAGCCGAATTGGAACTACTCACTCGCACCAAAAACCATCATTTGATTTTGCGGGCGTCCTTAGCGGTTTCGCTCATCCAGAGCGGGATTCCCACTCTGCCACCCTGCTGCCCAACGGAAAGGTCTTGGTCGCCGGCGGCTACAACAGTTGGTCCAATTTTCTTGCCACCGCCACACTCTACAACCCGGCGACCGAAACTTGGTCCGCTACCGGAAGCATGAACTATCGGCGGTTTTTGCACGGTGCCACCCTGCTTCCCTCGGGAAAGGTGCTTGTCACCGGAGGTTGCCAATACGACGAACCCCAGGCAGAACTCTACGACCCCGGCACCGGCAGTTGGTCGCTAACGGGACCCGTGCCATCGGGATTCAGGGCCGACGGCCCAGCAACCTTGCTGGCTAACGGAAAGGTGCTGGTGGTGGCGCGGGCAAAAGCTGCGATCTACGATCCCGTCGCCGCTGCATGGACCTTGGCTGCCCCGCCTCTAAACGACTGCGTCCAATCAACGGCGACGTTACTGCCCAATGGCACCGTGCTCCTGGCCGGGGGGAACGACAATTCAGATTACCAAGCCGTTTCCAGCACGCAAATTTTCGATCCGACTGCCGGCACCTAGACGTTTAGCGGTTCGATGCTCAGCGCGCGCTTCCGACATACCGCCACCTTGCTTTCCAATGGCAAGGTTCTAGTTGCGGGAGGGACGATCAACTACAGCACCGGCCTCGCCAGCGCGGAATTGTAGGACCCTCTAACCGGTGTATGGAACGCGGCACCCGCCATGCCGGGGGGACGCCAGAGTGCCAACGCCGTTCGCTTGCCGGAAGGAAAAGTTTTGATCGCGGGAAGCAACGATCTGTCCGATGCGAGTGCGTTGCTTTTCAATCCGGCAACCATGGATTGGAGCGACGTCGGCCCCTTGAATCCCCCCCGCCGTTCCTCCTCCATGACGCTGCTGCCAGACGGACGGGTTCTCATTGCAGGAGGATTCAGCGACAGCACCCCCTATTATCTAACCAGTGCCGTTCTCTTTGAGCTGGATCGAATCCCGGAAATCGTCGTGGAAAACCCGGCGGCAACCAGCCTGATCGATGGCGCGCCTGCGGCCAATCTCGGCAGCGTGCGGGTCGGCAATTCTGGAACAGCCGTCACTTTCACCATCAGAAACGTGGGCGACTCAGATCTTACGGGCGTAGCGATTTCCAAAAATGGCAGCCATCCAGGCGATTTCATCGTGGTGGACCCGGTTGCTAACACCTTGGCACCCGGAGCGAGCACCACCTTCGCGATCACCTTCCAGCCCACCGCCGGAGGCACCCGCTCCGCCGCCATCCACATCGCCAGCAACGATGCCGACGAAAACCCGTTCGATCTCAATCTGACAGGAACCGCCACCGTGCCAGCCCCTGAAATCGTCGTCGAGCAGCCGGTAGGCAGCAGTCTGGTGGACGGCACCGCCAAGAAGAGTTTCGGCACCGTCAAGGTCGGCAAGGCGGGCACCGCCAAAAGCTTCACCATCAAAAACACCGGCACCGTCAATCTCACCGGCTTGGCGATTACCAAGGACGGCAAGCAAAAGACCGACTTCATCGTAGGTCCGCTGGCGAGAACCACACTGACTGCGGGAGCGAGCACGTCATTCAAGGTCACCTTCAAACCCGCCGCAAAAGGAACCCGCAACGCCGCCATCCACATCAAGAGCAACGATGCCAACGAAAATCCGTTCGACATCAAAATCGCCGGTGCAGGTGCCGCACCTTGATCGCAGCGGAACAATCCCCAATCCCC
>JAYVEJ010000256.1:0-5311 GCA_043748885.1 Luteolibacter sp.
GATGATTCAGGCAGGTACGAGCGAATCGTACAAGTGACAATTTCGTCACATTCAGAGGGCTAAGGAAGCTGGAATCATTCTAAGAACACAACTGGCGAAACGCTCGGCAAACGCCGGATCACGACCGAGGTCGGGCTATAGAATTTTCAGCGCGACCACGCGATCCAGCCTCGGCTGGCTGACCTGATAGACAAAACCCATCCCGCCCTAGCCGATGAGCCAGACGATTTCCCACTGCGGAAAGGCAGCGACGATTTCCGCCAGCGACGGGCGAGGTTACCGTGAAATATCAGTCCATCCACATCGCACCCATCTTGGCGAGGGTTCGCCCGTCTTCGAGTTTCCAAAATTCAAGGTGCAGCCACATGCCTTCTGGAGAAGCACAGCTTACCATTTCCCGCGGCACTGCCTATCCTTCCCAGGTTTTGTGGAAGCCACCGAACTGCGAATTGCCCGGCACCCAGATAGCGGAGGTGTGGGGCCAGACATTGTAGTCATTAACCGCCAGATCGCCTGTTTTGAGCACGGGTTCCATCCGCGATCAAACTTCCAGCGGAGCGAGAAACGTCGGAATTTCATCCGAACTCATTTCGAACATTGTGGTGACACCACCGCCGGAAATCGGGGGCACCCGCAACCAACCGTCGCCACGGCACTGGATGTCGGTAGCTGACGGCGGAAGTAAAACGCCGTGCTCAAACTCGGCCCGTGCGCGGGAATTGCCGGTGCTGCGTGCGACATACCGGCTCAACGCCACCCCGCCGTAAACGCAAAGCGAGACCGCGATGACGCCAGAAGCAAAATCAATTTCCTATTTCACATTCGCGAAAAACTGCTAGGACATGAACTGCACTTGGGGCATCGGCAATCACGGCCAGAAACAAGGCGGCGCGATTTTCCCGGAAATGAGGCGCTGGCTGTGGCGCCACCAACCGGTTTCCTCCGATCCTAACAACACCGTGGAACGGGCGTTCCGCGCTCCCGCCGGTTAGGGAAAGTTGATTCCTAGGCTGCCTAGCAGCCCGTGCAATTCCGGCGATTGTCCCGCAAGCACCTCGTCGATCATTCCATGATAAGTCGCGGGGATCTTTGATTTCATGAACTCCAACACCGTGGCGATCACTTGATTGGCCATTTCCTCACTGAGGCCCAGCGCGATGAGTTTTTCCTTCAGTTCATTCATCATTCTAACGTGGAGTGAAAGTGCCGGGAACAGGACTCGAACCTGCACACCTTGCGATACCAGAACCTAAATCTGGCGCGTCTACCAATTCCGCCATCCCGGCTTTCGGGCGCGACTCTACCGTCACTCGGGCACGGCGCAAGCCCTCAATGCCGGTCCGGTGAAATCCCTAGCAAAACAGTGGGACGGACTTTTGCACGGGGGGCTTTGCTGACGGATTTGAAGTGCTCCCGGCTCAGACAGGCGGGACACATTGGCCGATAAGTCGCCGGATGCAGCGGGAAATTCCGCAATCGTTATCCTTGCGCCTCGTCCACTCATTGCGAAACCATCCGCCGTGCCGCTGCTCCCTGCATGGTTAGAAAGATATCGGGTTTTGCCGAAGTGCGTGCTGCAATTCGCGGCGGGGTTGTTCCTCATCAACCTGATCAACGCCGCACAGTTTCTTCTGCTCAACCTGTTCTTGAAATCGCGCGGTCTCGAAGATCCGGCAATCGCGGCCCTAACTTCCCACCGCTTTCTCGCCACCTTCTTCCTCGCCATTCCCGCCGGTCTGTGGCTGCGGGGGAAGCCGCTGCGCAAGCCACTCGTCATCGGCGCAGTGTTGTTCCCGCTGACCGCTCTGGCTTCGTTAGAGACGGTGCGGCTGGGCGCGATGACTGCCGCATCGGTTAGTTTCCTGGCGATGGGCTTCGCCGGGCTGATCCTCAATGTCGCCAGCCTGCCAATGATGCTGCGGCTGGCTCCGCCCAAGCAATCGAGCGAGGCCTTGAGCCTGCTATTTGCGACGTGGGGTGCCGCCAGCATCTGCGGTGGAGTCATGTCGAGCGTGTTGCAAGGCATCGGGCATTTGGAGATCGGGAGTAGCCGCCTTGTCTTTGATGAGCACTCGACGCTGCTGATTCTAACACTTTGCGGATTGGGTGCGCCGTTCTTGTATGTCCGTCTTCCAAATCCGGTTCCTGCGGAGAAATCGGCGCATCACTGGTTGCATGTCCACCGTGAGGATCGGCCGGTGTTGCTGCGCGCGATTGTTCCTTCCATCTGCATCGCGACAGGTGCCGGACTGAGCATCCAGTTCCTCAATTTGTTTTTCAGCAACGTCTATCAGCTCGAGTCCGCTGCTTACTCGGCCTTCGGCTCTATCAGCTACGTGCTAGTGCTGTTCATGGGCTTGATCGTCCCAGAAGTCCGCCGCCGCTTCGGCTGGCGCGGGGCGATTCTCGGGGTGCAGTCCGCAGCGGTGGTCATGCTGGCCATTCTTGGGCTAACAGAACTTTGGAAGGACGCCGCCTGGGCACTGCCAGTCGCGCTCGTCTGTTTTATTTTCCGCCAGCCGCTGATGAACATGGCCGGCCCGTCCACCAGCGAACTCTCGATGGCCTACGTGGGTGAGCGCAACCGCGAGTTGATGAGTGCTTGCAACGGCGCAATCTGGAGCGGTTCATGGTGGCTGGCAGCCCGCGCGTTCGAAGCGCTCCGCAGCCACCAGTTTCCCTACTGGCAAATTTTCCTAATGACCGCCGCACTCTATCTGATAGGCACGCTGTCCTATCTCGGCCTGATCCGCACGGTGGAGCACCGAGAACGACGAGACGATAACCCCAGCTTCACGAACGATCCGCTCTAACTTGGCTTCCGTGCCACGGCAGTTGATCACGCACTCACAATCCGTGGGCGGGTCGTGCGAGCCAAGCGGAGGCCACTAACACAACCCAGGGCGGGAGATCCGCAGATCTCCCGCCGTAGGTCAGCCCCGGATCGGGAGCAATCGGGCACCAAGCTTGCAAGCCTCGCGCCTGATTCCCTAACCGGGGGTTTGGATTACTTCTTAACCGCCTTCTTGGCGGCTTTCTTCGCGGCCTTTTTCGCAGGAGCCTTTTTGGCGGCGTTCTTAGCAGGAGCGGCCTTCTTGGCAGCAGCCTTCTTCGCGGGGGCTGCTTTCTTGGCGACCGTCTTCTTCGCTGCCTTCTTGGCGACTTTCTTGGCACTTTTGGCGACTTTCTTCACCGCTTTCCTGGCTGCCTTTTTCGCAGGAGCCTTGTTGGCGGGGGCTTTGGTTGCCGCTTTTTTCGCAGCCTTTTTCGCCGCAGCTTTTTTAGCCGGGGCTTTCTTGGCAACTTTCTTCACGGCTTTCTTGGCGGTCTTAGCCGCTGCTTTCTTTGCTGTTTTTTTTGCAGCCATTGTTTTGTGTCGTTGGAGTTCGCGTTCGATGTTTGTTTTCTCTTCCGGCGTTAATGTGCCGGCGGAGAGGATAGCGAGGATCGCCTCACCGAGGCGTCCTCCAAAAGCGTTTGTTAGGTAGTCGTGGGTCGCGCGCTGCACGATCACTTCTTGCGAATAAGCCGCTGCGTAAACATGCGCCCGGCCGACCCGTGCGCGTTTCACCAAGCTCTTGCGCTCGAGACTCTGCATCACCGAGAGCACCGTCGTGTAGGCCCGGTCTTTCCCATCAGGAAGCGTGTCGTGGACCGTCGCCACCGTCGATGGACCTTCGTGCCACAAAACGGATAGGGCTTGAAGTTCGAGATTGGATGGATGGGTGGGCCGCGCCATAAATAAAGTCTCTTCGCTAACGACGAGGAAACTAGTAGTTTAGAGTCTCGTCAAGTTGAAACATGCCGATCTTCAAGAAAACCGTAATAATTTGCGACCTCTTCTGTTCTACTACACGAGCCGTAGTTAGAAGCTGCTAGTTACTCCGTGCCGCCGGGCGATGCCGGGCGGATGATCTTCGGATCGAGCTTGGTTAGCGCATCCCACAAGCCGTCGTCGGTGGGTTCGCCATTGAAGAGGATGCTGCCTTCGTTAGAAACAAGGATGAAGGCGGGCATGGTCTGCACTCGTAGATCGCGGGCGAGGGGATTTTCCTTCCGGTCGATGAGCCATGCGCCCGGTGGCTTGTCGCCTAGCAGTAGGACCATCGCCCGCGCGTCTGTTAGGAGCTTGGGCGCGTCCTCGGGGAGAATGGAAACCATGGCCACGCCCTTGTCTCCAAGCGCTTTGGCGGTGGCGGCGTAGTCCGGCATGCTGGCTTCGCACTCGCGGCTGGCCGGTGACCAGAAGTGGAGGACCATCGCCTTTTTCCCAGTCATCAGGCTCTTCAGCGCGACTTCATCGCCACCACCGAGCGCAGCGAGCTTGCTTTCAAAATCAATTCTAACGGCCCGCATGGCTTCTTCCAACCTCATGCGCTCGATGTGCGGCGCAAACGCGGATGCTTGACGCGGACTCAGCCAGAACGCTTCGGTGATGTGGCTTTTGAAGGCGTCCTTATCGCCCTTTTTCAAGGAGGCGATGGCTTGCACGTATTCCACGACGGCGAGCCAATCTTCCTTCACGCTAAAAATCGCGGAGTCTCCCAGCTTGAAATTCTCGCGCTGTTTGAGGAATTCGGGCAGCATCGCGGCCACGGCTTCATCCTCGCGGCGATCCACATGATAGAGGAAGCGGGCTTCGAGGATGGCCTGCTCGCCGATGCCGGCTTGCTTGGCCGCAGCGATGACGGATTCAAGCTCCTTGTCCGAATCGCGTTCGGATAGAAGGTTGTCTAACGCGACTTCACGCGCACTTCCACCGGCGGCTTCCGCTGGCTTGGGTGAGTCCGCAGGCTCGGCGAGCGCGGCGGTGGCGAGGACTAACAAGGGGCAGATGACGGCAGGGAAGCGCATGGGATTTTCAAAAGAAAGCCGCCGGGTGTGGGTGGACTCCGGGCGGCGGGTTGGAGGTGTTAGCGGACAGGTGGGATGACCATTTTCTTGCCAAGCACGACGGTGTCCTTGGTCATGGCGTTGGCTTGTTTGATGGCCGCAGTGGGTACTTTGTATTTCGCGCTGATGCCGGAGAGCGTGTCGCCAGCGACCACGGTGTGAATGATCGCAGCGCCGTTAGAAGGGGCACGCGGCACGGCGGCCGCGGGAATGTTAGACGGAGGCATGGCCCCAGGCGTGGCGGCTGGAGGCGCGGCGGCGGCGGTGGCTCCAGTTTCCTCGTAAGCGGCTGGCGTGTCATAGACCGGGTTCGCCGGAGCATTGACCGGTGGCGCGTCGGTAGGAGCGGTGTTTGCGGTGTCGTAGTTGTTAGCTTTGTGCGAAGCGCATGAGGCAAAAGCAAAGGCGAGGAGCGTGG
>JAYVEJ010000257.1:0-1952 GCA_043748885.1 Luteolibacter sp.
CGACTTTGAGGAACTTTTTGGCGTCGGCGATGTAGGCGGCGATGATCTTGTCCTGGGCGCTGCGAGGTTGCTTGGGCTTGGGTTCGGAGGCTGCGGTGACGGGTTCTGGGGAGGTGTCGGGCATATGGGCTTTTTGTTGGACTATCAGAAAGCTGTTGGAAGTAGTGGCGGGTTCCAAGCAAGAAATGCGGGAAATGTTGCCCAGGGTTCCTATATTAGGGAGACTTGGTTTCGAAACGGAGAGAGGGACCACTGATTGCACTGATTTCACAGATTCATTTGAAGTGGAAAACTCAGAAATTCCTTGAGTGGCGACTCTTTTACCATCTTGCCAGAGATAATTTCCAAATTCTGTTCTGAAAAATCAGAGTAATCAGTGAAATCAGTGGTCAAATATTCCCACTATTTCCCTAATGTCGGAACCCTGCAAAGTTGCCACCCTTTTCACTCCGGCAGGCCTGTGAAGCACTCCGGTCGGTTTGGTGGGCACTCCGGTGGGGTGGTTGATATCTCGGGGAGGGAAGTTTACCACTTCGGCGAGCTTGGTGTGGATACCGGGGGGCTTGCGAGGCGTTCCGTGGCGGTTGTCGAACGCTCCGGCGGGCTTGTCGGGCGCTCCGGCGGGCGTGTTGGGCGCTCCGGCAGGCTTGTTAAGCGGTCCGGCGGGCTTGTTAAGCGGTCCGGCGGGGGTGCGGGGTGCTCCATGGAAAATTATATATAAAATTATGGCAAAATGTTACCATGCGAGCGGCAACCGCCCACCGGGTCGGATAAAGGCATGAAGTAAGTCTTGCCGTATAATTTCAATTCCTTAGTTCATGCGCTCGAGACCTTGATTCTACAACGACTTAGTCAAGAGCGACAACCGCCCACCGGGTCGGGTTAAGACATGGAGTAAGTTTTTCCGAATAATTTCAATCCCTTAGGTTCATGCTCTCGTGGCCTTGATTCTACAACGACTTAGTCAAGAGGCCCCCCGACCCCCGACCCTGACGCGCGACCGGACTGCGGCGGAATTTCACATCCCTGTGTTGGCCGTGTAAGGAGCTGTCTTTGAGCGATCATGCCGCCAGCCACCTCGAATCAATGTTCAATATCTGTTCTTGTGCTCGATAACCGGGACTGACTCAATCGAAACCGCCACCCACCTCGTGGGCCAGTCCGGTCATACGAGCGACACCGAATCCGCCACGCCCGTCGATGCTGCCCAACTTTTCTACCGCGTGCGCTTGGACTCGTTGATGCCGCTTGAGCGGGTGGAAAAACAAAGAAGACAGACATGATGAAAAAAAATATCTATATTTCAGGATCGCTGTTCGGGTTCTTGATCGCTCTGCCAGCTTTTGGGGCCGAGATGCAATCCCCGGCACTCGACCTGCCGCAGGTCAGGAATGAGAAAACACATCTGGTTCCTTCCTTTTGGGCGGAGTTGCCGAGACTCAAGGCGAAAACCACCTTGCGGATTCTTGATGTGGATGGACCCGGAGTCGTGACGATGATCCACGGCAGCGCGATGGGGACTGCCATGGGAACGGGATTCAGTTCCGATGCAACGAAATCCCTCATGATCCGTGTGTTCTATGATGGCGAAACCAAACCTTCCATTGAAATGCCCTATATGGATTTTTTAGCGGATGTGCAGAGCGAGAGTGCTTACTTTAGCACGATCTATTTTTCCAAGGTCAAAGAGTCGCACAATTTCCGCCTTCAAATGCCTTTCAAGAAGCATATCACGATCACGGTGGAAAATCCTTCTGATCAGGAATTGATGGGCTATGTGGATGTGCAATGGGAAGAACTGTCGAGCCTGCCGGAGAACCAAGCCTATTTATATGCGGCCTACCAAAGCGGGAATATCGATCTCAATAAGCCGCTGACCTTGTTTGAACTCAACCAGCCGGCCACCATCGTTGCCCACTGGTTGCAGTATGAATCCGCCAATAGCCCTGGCG
>JAYVEJ010000258.1:0-1944 GCA_043748885.1 Luteolibacter sp.
AGTGATCAATTGTAACTAGTCCTAGTCGGTTTAGTGGATTTCACAAGGGGGGAAGCTCGAATTGCATCTAATTTCTTGCCGACTGATCATAAAATAGAACCAGTTTGCAAAAATGATCTGAAGCTGGCAAACCCCTGTCTGCGTGACCCAGTGGCGTAGCTGAAGTGATCGATACGAAATGCTGCCCCACGCTCAGACCAAGACTTTCAAGATCTGTCCGGTGGTTAGCCTGATGGGTTCTGCTAGCACAATCGCCACGCGCCCGTCGCGCGTTTCCATCCGGTGCGCCAAGGTTTTGCCGTCGAGCGTGACCGCTGTGGTGGGGGCCTTACTGGCAAGTGGGGTGAGTTCCAGACAAGTGAGACTCAGGGTACCGAAGCGCACGTTGAGAGTGGCGACTAGCCCGCTGCTGGCCTGTTTCTGCGAGAATCTTCCCCAAGCACCGGCACCGACGTAGGGACCGGCGAAATCTTTGGCACCGAGCTTGGGTTCGAAGCGGATCAGGCCGCTGGAAGCATGACAATAAAAGCCAGTGGCGGCGATAAACACTCCATAACTCGACATCGCGCGGGCATAGTGATCTGAGCACTCAATCTCGTTGTAGGGATTCCGGCGCGAGGCGTCGTAGCGGTCGTGAATGGCGCGACAAACCGTTAGTCCCTGAGTGAGTAGTGGATCATTTTCATCTTTGGCCAGTGAAACCATCAACGCGGCGGCGGCGTGTTCGAAGCCGCTCATGCATTCTTGGAAGTAATCGAAAGTTGCGGCGTTTTTACAAGCTTCCGGTAAGCCTCCGTGCGGCCAAGTGGCCATAACGAGGCCGCCCTCTCCGGCAAGTGCGTAGTAGCGTCCCGAGTGGGGTTTCATTTTTTCCCGGAAGACGCCCATGTCCGGCACGAAGTTATATTTATACAAGCTGTCCATGGCCTGACGTAACCGGGCTTTGTCACCGATGGATGGCAGTCCGGTCTGGGCGAGCCAGAAATCTCCCAAGCACATGTCGATGTGGCTGCCGGGGCCGACATGCACCGGCAGCATTTCTGCTTCGGTACACTTGGCTTTGTAGAAGCCTGCGGACTTGTCGAAATATCCGGCGTAAGCGGCAGTGCCTTTGGCGATGATCGCACGCCAACGAGTGGCGGCGGCCACGTTTCTGACTTCATCGGCCATGGCGGCGGCGGCGGTTAATCCGGCCAGATACATGCCGACGATCCACGGGACTTCCCCGCCCCATTTGGCGTCGAGTGTGTTCTCGAAGCGGCGGGTGAAGACACCGTCATTACCGCCGGGCTTGTCCTTGGCTTCGGAGGTTGTCAGGAAGTTTGTCGCTTTTTCGATGTACTGCCAATTGCGCTTGAGGAAGTCGCCGGTGGGGTCGTTCAGGTGTTCGCGGTAGCAGCGGAGAATGATGCCGGCTTGGCCGTCGATGCATTCTACATCATGGATGAAAGTGCCACGAAACTTGATGCTGCCAGCGGCGTTCATGACCTCTGGCGTGAAGTCGGTGCGCTCGCGGAGGTCGATTTCTATTTGCGGGAACAAGCGTCCGGCGGTCTGGCCGTAGTGCCAGACATGGGTGCAGGTGCCGGGACACGCACCCGTGCCCTCCCAGCCCCAGAAACGACCTTTGCTCAGGCGGTAGGAGCCGTTGGTGGTGAGGGTGGAAACGGTCCACAGCGAGCGTTCTAGCAGCCAGTGGGGCAGGGTGCCGCGGTTTTCGCCCGTTTCGCTGCCATACCAGGTATCCCGGAAGGCGTGGGTCAGGCCGGATAGGTGCGGCAATTTCTGGGCGGTGTAGGTCGCGACTGCGGCGGCATCCGCGAAGTGCTCGCTCACCCAACGGCGTGGCTCGGCCATTCCGGCCATATCAGGATGCACTGCGGGGAAATGCCAGCTAATGATGACGGTGGTTTTCGTTTCGCCGTTGGCGGGAATCACCAGTGG
>JAYVEJ010000259.1:0-5282 GCA_043748885.1 Luteolibacter sp.
GCGCGTTGCGGGCGATCCAACTTTTCTTAGCCATAATTCGGGGCGCAGGTGTTAAGGGATGAGCGGGGGGTTGCAAGCCCAAAGTCGCCGATTCCCAGAATTTCAGGAGAAAAGCCGGGAAATCCATTTCGTCAGCCGGAAATCCACCGCCGCTGATAGTCGCTGAAACATCACCCGGCTGATGGCCGTTTCCTCGCTGCTCCAAGCTGCGGACGTTCGCTCTCGACAGCCAGGCGACCCTCACTTCAGATCCGCAAGGAAGGGACTGCGGGTGTAGCCTTCCGCCTCCAATCCCATCCAACAACCCATCCAAAACCCCTATGAATCGTCGTGAAATCCTCCGTACTGGCTCGCTCGGCGGCCTTGGCTTGTTAGCTTCACAAACCTTCCAAACTGCCCGCGCGCAAGCTCGAGTCACCGGCGCGAATGACCGCATCCGCATCGGCATCGTTGGCTTTTCGGACCGCCTGAACAGCGCCCTGCTGCCCGCCTACAAGGCCGTGGCGGATGAATTCAACTGCGAGATCGTCGGCGTCTCCGACCTCTGGAGCCGCCGCAGGGATGACGCGAAAGCTTATTTCACCAAAAACTTCGGCCAGGAAATCACGACCTACCGCAACAACGAGGAGATGTATGAAAAGGCCAAGCTCGATGCCGTCATCATTTCCACTGCCGATTTCCAGCACGCAACTCACTCCATCGAGGCTATCGCCGCCGGCTGTGATGTCTATTGTGAAAAGCCATTCGCCGAAACGATGGAAGACGCGCGCGCCGCACTCAAGGCGGTGAAGGGGTCTGATAGAATCTTGCAAGTCGGCTCGCAACGCCGGTCGGGGCCGACCTATCAGGCAGCCCACGATTACTTTAAAAGCGGCAAGTTCGGCCCCATCGTCGCTGCGGAAATGACTTGGAACGTCAACCAACCCGGCCGCTGGCGGCGGCCCGATCTGGTCGCTGCCATCAAAGAGCAGGACACCGATTGGAAGCGCTTCCTCTGCAACCGCCCCGACGCCAAGTGGGATCCGCGCAAGTATTTGGAGTTTCGCCTGTTTTGGCCTTACTCGTCGGGCATCACCGGCCAATGGATGTGCCACCAGATCGACACCATCCACTGGTTCACCGGACTCCCCCACCCCCGCTCGGTGGCGGCTAACGGCGGCATCTATCAGTGGAAAGATGGCCGCACGAACTTCGACACGCTCACGGCCGTGTTCGATTACGGCCCGCTCGACGATCCGTCGTCGGGCTTTCAAGTCACCTACAGCTCCCGTTTCAGCAACTCCGCGGGCGGCATCAAGGAGATTTACTATTCCAACGGCGGCGAACTCAATTTGGACTCCAGCAAAGTCACCTCTAACGGCGGCTTGGCCAAAAAGGATGCCGACGCGATGAACCTGCAAGCCAACCTACTTGCCGACTTCAAACTCGAAGGCTCCGGCCCGGCCACCACCACCGCTAACACCGGAGGCGACGAGCTAACCACCGCCCACATGAAGAACTGGCTGGAATGCCTGAGCTCGCGCAAGCAACCGCACGCGCCGGTCGAGGCCGGCTATCAGCACTCCATCGCCACCATCATGGCCAACGCCGCCGCCCGCACCGGTGAGCGCGTGACCTTCGACGAAAAGTCCCAGGAAGTCATGGTCGGCGGCAAGGTTTTCAAATTCTAACGCCACGCAGCCATGCACCTCGTCACTCGCAGGAAATTCCTGCACACCGGCTCACTCGCGCTCGTCGGCACCGCTCTAACGCCGCGCCTGCTGGCTCAAGCCCCGGACAAAAAGCTGTTCTCCGCCATGGGCATCGCCGCGTCGCTCGACAAAGCGGCCGCGCTCAAGGCGGAGGGCGCGGAGTTTCTCACCGAGAGCGTCGGCAACTTCCTCGTCCCGGACAAGAACGAGGCGGAGTTCGAGAAAAACCTCGAAAAACTTAAAGTTTCACCGCTGCCAATCCTCGCCTACAACGGCTTCATCCGACCCGCAAACTTGCACTGCGTCGGCCCCGAGGCGAATCACGATGCCATCCTAACATGGGCGGAAACCACCTTCCGCCGCATGAAGAAGGCTAACGGCAAGCTCATCGTCTTCGGCAGTGGCAGTGCCCGGCAAATTCCCGATGGCTGGCCCAAGGATAAAGCTGAAGCGCAATTCGTCGCCCTGCTCAAACTCCTCGGCCCGCTCGCCGAAGCCCAAGGCATCACCGTCACCGTCGAGCAACTCCAGACCGACGAGTGCAACTTCATCAACCACATCGGTGAAGGTGCCGCGCTCATCCGCGCCGCGAACCATCCTAACATCCGCATGCTCGCCGATCTCTATCACATCGCCTGCGGCGGCGACACCCCCGCCGACCTCAAGGCGGCGATGGATGTCGTCGTCCACGTGGAAATCGCCGAAAAAGTCGGTCGCACCGTGCCCGGCATTTCCGGCGATGACTTCCGGCCCTATTTCCGCGTCCTACGGGAAACCGGCTACAAAGGAGCCGTCAGCATCGAAGGCAAATGGGAACCCGGCCAGATTGGCCCCGCCTTCAAGGAAATCGCGAAGCAAGCGGGAGAGACCTAACGGATCGCGAGATTCATCTCGCCTGAATTTGATCTCACGCGAAATCACTTTCGCGGCCCATTAAGAAATCCCGGCGATCCTTGCGAGAATTTCCTCCACCGCAGCCAGCCGCCCGATGCCTTCATAACCACACGCCAGATCGCCTTCCGCGGGTCCGACGAAATGACAGCCATCCTTTATCAGTCGCGCGACGTTCCTCTGCGTCGCCGGATGCAGCCACATCTTCCCATTCATCGCCGGGGCGATGAGAACCGGGGTCGTGCGCGGCAGGGCCAGATAGATCGACGTCAGCGAGTCTGCCGCGAGTCCGTTGGCAAACTGGCCGATGACATTGGCACTGGCCGGGGCGACGAACAGCAAATCGGCACGGTCTGCCAGCTCGATATGGCCGGGTTTCCAGGAGCTTTTCTCATCCTCCAGCGAAACAAGCACCGGCTGGCGGGTGAGCGTTTGTAGCGTAAGTGGTGTGATAAACTCCGTGGCGGCGCGGGTCATTACGACGTGCACTTCGTGGCCCAACTTCACCAATTGCGACGCGAGATCCGCCGCCTTGTAAGCGGCGATGGAGCCACAGATTCCGAGAACGATGTTCATAGTTTATGTATCTAACGCAACATCGCGACCGCCTTCTCGGTCGCTTCGGCGAGCGCTTGAACATCGCGCTCGGAGTTATACACGGCGAAGGAAGCGCGTACAGTGCCGGTGATGCCGAAGCGCGCCATCAGCGGCTGGCAGCAATGGTGGCCGGTTCTAACGGCGACGCCCATTTGATCCATCAACGTGCCGAGATCGTAGTGATGGACACCCTCGACGTTGAAGGAAAGTGCGCCCGCGCGACCGGCCGGGCCGTAGCAACGGATACCGGGAATCGATGAAAGTGCTTCGGCGGCGGAGCGGATGATTGCCCGCTCGTGCTCTTGGATGGCACTCAGTCCGATGCCGTTGATAAAGTCCAGTGCCGCGGCGAGGGCGATGGCACCCTCGATGTTAGGCGTGCCGGCTTCATACTTAAACGGCAGCTCGTTGTAGGTGGTTTTTGCAAAAGTGACTTCCTTGATCATCTCGCCACCGCCGCGCCACGGCGGCAGGGAGTTCAACACCGTCGCGCGGCCCCACAGCACGCCGATGCCAGTCGGCGCGTAAATTTTGTGGCCGGAAAACGCGAGGAAGTCGATGTCCAGCGCTTGCACGTCGATCCTCACATGTGCGACGGCTTGCGCAGCGTCGATCACGACAAGCGCCCCTACTTTTTTCGCGGCCTGGGTCATTTCCGCGATCGGATTGACCGTGCCAAATGAGTTAGAAATCCAAGTCAGCGCGAGGATTTGGGTGCGCTCGCTGAGCTGCGAGAGGAACGCGTCCTGGTCCAGCGTGCCGTCCTCGTGGCAGGGAATCACCTTGAGAATCGCGCCGGTCCGCTCGCAGAGCATCTGCCAAGGGACGATGTTAGAATGGTGTTCGAGCGTCGAGATCAGCACCTCGTCGCCCGCCTTGATCCGGCCGGAAAGTCCGAGGATGTTAGCGACTAGGTTGATCCCATCGGTGGTGCCGGAGGTAAAGATCACCTCGTCGGAGCTGGCCGCATTGAGGTAGGAGGCGACCGTTTGGCGGGCATTTTCAAACGCCTCAGTGGCGAGCCGCGCCAGGTAATGGGTGCCGCGGTGGATGTTGGAATTGATCGCCTCGTAGTAGTGCCGGGACGCCAGCAAGACCCCCATCGGCTTTTGGGTGGTGGCCGCATTATCCAGATAAACCAAGGGCCGACCATGGATTGAGTGATCCAGGATCGGGAATTCGGCGATCAGCGCGTCGTGTTGGAACATGGGGAAATCTGCGGGTAAGCCGGAGCCGCCGGAACGTGAAGCATCGCCACCGCTGCCGCAACGCCTGATTTCACGAGGCCAGACATCTGCCCTTGCGGTGGCGGGAATGCGAGGCTTGAATCCCGCCCCCACAAGCATGTATCTGCTGAAAAAAGCCATCCAGCTCCGCGAGAATTCTCATCCGGACCACGAAAAGCCGTTTCTCGAGCACCTGGAGGATTTGCGCACGATGATCACGCGGGTGGTGATCACGTTGGTGATTTCGACGATCCTCTGCTTCGCCTTCAACTCGAAGTTCATGGCGTTTTTCCGGCAGCCGGTGGACCAAGTGCTGGTCGCCCAAATCGAGAAAACCCTCCCTGCCGACGCCCCTCGACCGATCACGGTGGAGACTTGGGGCAAGGCCCGCAAGGTCGAGCACGCGGCGATGAATCTTACACCGGAGCAACGCGAAATTTTCTATCATACACTGGCGGACGCCTCACTGGTCTTCCACGCGAAGACTGTTAGCATTTACCGCGCGACCGTGATTTTGCCGGAGGCAAAACGCGAGGCTTTCGTTAACTCACTCGCTGAAGACGACCTGACAAAACTTCAAGTCAAGGCACTGCTCATCACCAAGCCGAACACCGACAGCGACATCAATGGCAACCTGAAAATGATGTCCGCACTTAAGCCGACTGAGGGCTTCTCACTGTCGATGAAGTTATCATTTGTGGCGGGCATCGTGGTGTCGTTTCCGCTGTTATTGCTATTCATCTTACAGTTCATCCTACCCGGACTCCACCGCCATGAGAAACGCGTGCTGTGGCCGGCGATGGCGGTGGGCTTCGGCCTATTTCTAACCGGCTCGGCATTCGCTTACTATTTGGTGCTGCCGCGCACTCTATTATTC
>JAYVEJ010000260.1:0-1941 GCA_043748885.1 Luteolibacter sp.
TACAAGGCGGCAGCGGAGATGGGCTTTTGGGAGTCCCAAATAGCCTATGCTAAATGCGTGGCAGAAGGCTTCGGAGTGGAAAAGAACCTCAAGAAAGCGGCTGAGTGGTACGGCAAGGCCGGAGACCAAGGACATCCCGAAGCGCTGCTCCAGCAGGCGATCACGCTAGCAATGCTCGATGACGCAGACTCCCACAAGCAAGCAGAGGAATTGATTGAAACCCTTGTGAAGAAGAATGACCCAGCCGCAGTTCGCGAGAAGGCACTGCGATTCGTCAAAAATCCGGCGCAGGTCGTGGACTTACTGCGCAAGTCAGCGGAGTTGGGCGACGCCGGGGCGATGGCAAGCCTAGGCGATTGTTACGCCAACGGCGCCGGCGTGACCAAGGACTCAGTGGAAGCAGCCGCTTGGTATCTCAAGGCCGCCGAAAAGGGAAACCCGCAAGGCCAGTTGTCTTATGCAAGTTGCCTGAGGGATGGAGCGGGTGTGGCTCGCAATGAGGAAGCGTCCGGCAAATGGTTGCGGATGGCCGTGGCGCAGAACTACGGACCCGCGCAAGTCCAGATGGCGCGGTTGTTTCTCGCTCAAAATCCTCCCAAGGCGGCTGACGCATTCCATTGCTTTGAGGAAGCGGCACTCACAGATCACGCGGAAGGCCAGTATGAGCTGGGATGCTGTTACGAGAACGGAACTGGCATCGCAAAGGACCCCGCCGCAGCGGTGCTCTGCTACCGCAAGGCAGCACAGGCTGACTGGAAGGATGGGCTTTTCGCATACGGCCGCTGCCTGCTCCGGGGAGTTGGCGTAACTCCATCAAAAGCACTGGCACGCATCTGGCTCGCCCGGGCCGTCAAGCTCGGCAGCGAGGAGGCCGCAAAATTGCTCGCAGAGTGAGCTTTAGCGAAGGGGATCGGATTGGCGGATTCAACTTTCCTCACGCCAGCACCAGCCGTTCGTCGGACTCGATCTTGGCGGTGAGCACCGGCCAGCCGCCGGGCGTTTGCATGTTGAAGCAATGCAGATAGAGGGTGAGTAGCTTGGGATCGAAGATATCGACGAGGCGGTCGATGGTGGTGTTGAGGCGCTCGGGATCGAGGTTTTTCGGCAGGTCGCCGACGACTGAGCCTTTGCCGTCGTGGGGGATGCCCATGCCGTCGCAAAACATGGCGAGCAGCGATTGCTGGCCGGCCATCAGGTAGGCTTGCAGCAGGTGCTCGCCGATGGTTTCACAGGGCTTGAGTTTGAGCGTTTTGTGGATCCACGCGTATTGCTCGACCATGGATTTTTTCTCGACGAAGACGGGGCGGAGTTTGCGGTTACCGGCCAAGGTGGCGACGGCGGACCGGTAAACATTCCGGTCGTTGGCGCGGAACCAATCGAGGATTTGGGTGACAATGGCGGGATCGACTGCGGTGTAGAGTTCGTGGGCTTTCACGGTGAGGAAATGTGGAGTGGCGAGGAGTCAATGCACTCACCCGGCCCGTGGCAAGGGTGGAGACACGAAAACATGGAAGCCGCGTCTTTCCCGCCGCGACCGCCATTTTTACGCCGGACTCAGCGGAAAATCTCTCGCAACAGCGCGGCCAGTCCGGGCTTGTCGAGCTCGTGCGTGGCGATGGCGATCATCGCGGCGTAGAGCTGTTTCTCGATCTCGGGTGTGCCGTGCGCCGGGTTGCCATTCAGTTTCAAAAACAACAACGCCGAGCCGATTCCAGTTCGCTTGTTCCCGTCGAAAAAGCACTGGGATTCAGCGAGGTGGAAGGCGTAGGCTGCGGCGATATCGAACTCATCGCCATTTGCATAAAGGAAGGTGTTGAGGGCCGCAGCAATTGCGGAATCGAGTAAGCCCGGTTCGCGCAATCCCGTCGCCCCGCCGTAGAGCTTTAGAGATTCCTCATGAAGGTCCAAGACATCTTCAATTTGGAGAAAATCAAACATGGC
>JAYVEJ010000261.1:0-5277 GCA_043748885.1 Luteolibacter sp.
AGAGGACATCGCTCGCGCGGTGGCGGCGCGATGTGGGATTCCGGTGGGGAAACCGCCGACGGATGAGGGGACGGTGTTTGGGCGAGAGGCGCGGCAGCCACGTTTGCGTGGAGCTGGATGAGAGCAACAAAGAGCTGATTCTGCGGGAAGGATTCAGCGAGGAATATGGTGCAAGAAATCTTGAGCGGGTGATGGAGCGGATGTTGGGTCAGCTGATCGCGGAGTTGCTGCTGAGCGGGAATGTGAAAAGTGCTCAAGCGATCCGGGTGGTGGCCGAGGGACAGAATCTGATATTAGAGATGAACGATGGAACCACCGGAAAGCTTCGTTAGACGCTGACGGCCAATTTCAAATCTCCGGCTTTTGCCACCCAAGGCTCGTATTCCGGCGGGATCGGGGCTTCGAAATGCAGCCGCTCGCCGGTGACGGGGTGGTCTAACGTGAGCCGCCAGGCGTGGAGCATCAGGCGACCGGTTTGTTCGGAGGTTTTACTGGGTTTGCCGTAGATGGGATCTCCGACAAGTGGGGTGCCTTTGTGATGGAGGTGGACGCGGATCTGGTGGGTGCGGCCGGTGTGGAGGTGGCAGAGGATCAGCGCAGTCAGGCTGGCGGCGTCAGCGGCGAGGATTTCGTAATCGGTGATGGCGGTCTTGCCACCGGGCGGATTAACCACCGCCATCTTCTGGCGGTTCACCGGGTGGCGGCCGATGTGGGTGAAGATGCTGTCTTTGGCGGGCTTGGGGATCCCTTGAGTCACTGCTAGATAGAGTTTCTCCATCGTCCGCCCGGAGAATTGGCCGACCAGCGATTGGTGGGCGATGTCGGACTTCGCGACGACGATGCAGCCTGAGGTGTCTTTGTCTAACCGGTGGACGATGCCGGGTCGCTCGACGCCGCCGATGCCTGAGAGTTTTCCCCGGCAGTGGTGGAGCAGGGCGTTGACGAGCGTGCCATCGGGGTTTCCCGGAGCCGGGTGGACGACCATCCCGGAGCCTTTATTAATGACCACCATGTCGTCGTCCTCGAACAAGATTTCCAGCGCGAGATCCTGCGGCGCGTTGTCTAACGGCACGGCCTCCGGCACGATCACGGTGATGCGGTCGCCGAGTTTCACCGAGTCGCGCGGCTTGGCGGGGTGGCCGTTGAGCTGGATGTATTGCTCGCGGATGAGGGCTTGGATGCGCGAACGGGAAAGGTCCGCGAGGCGGGCGGCGAGAAACGCGTCGATGCGCTCGCCCGGATGATTTTCGACAAGGATTTCCACGGCGCGAGTGTCTCCGGGAGGAAATGTGCGGCAAGTTCAAGTTTGCGCGATGATGTCGCGTCGTTAGCCTGTGCCCATGCCGGAACCTTCGGAAACCATCGCCTACTGTCATTCGTGTGGAAGTCCGATGAATGTCTCTGCGGTGGCCCCGTTTTCTAACGTCGAGTGCCCGACGTGTGGCAAGCACACTCGGGTGAAGCGGGAATTCGGCCCCTACACGCTGGTCCGCCGCCACGCGATCGGTGGGATGAGCATGGTTTTCGTGGCGCAGGATAACACGCTGGATCGCGAGGTGGCGTTGAAAATCCTCAGTGAGGATTTCTCGGCGGACGAGAAGCGGATCGCGGCATTTGAAGAGGAAGCGCGGATCACCGCGTCGTTCAGCCATCCGCATGTCGTTAGAGTGCTACGGACGGGGAAAGCCTTTGGGCGATTTTACATCGCCATGGAACTCGTGCCGGGCGGGCATTTCGAACATCAGATCCGCGAGCGCGGGAAAATCCCGGAAGTGGAAATGCTGCCGCTGGCCATCGAAGTCGCGCAAGGGCTCAAGGCCGCGCACGCCGCCGGCTTGATCCACCGCGATGTGAAACCCGGCAACATCCTGCTAGATGCCGAGGGCCACGCCAAGCTGGTAGACTTCGGCCTCGCGCTGGTCACCCAAGGCGGCAAGGCCCGAGCCGAGGAAGTCTGGGCCACTCCCTACTACGTTCCGCCGGAAACCATCGAGGGCGCGGCGGAGGATTTCCGCTCCGACATTTATGCCTTCGGCGCGACTCTCTATCATGCGTTAGCCGGCGTGCCGTCGTGTGGCGCGGAATCGATGTCCACCGCGGTTCTGCGCGCGGCGAAAAAAAATGGGGTGCCGTTAGGCATCGCCGATCCATCGCTTTCGGTCGAGACTTGCAAGATCGTGGAGCGGGCGATGGCCTACGACCCGAAGGACCGGTTCTCGTCCTATGATGAAATGATCGCGATGCTGGAAGTCGCCCTGAAGCGGGTGAAATCGGGCGCTGCTGGTGCCTCCGAATCGTCCGGCACTGCCGCCAAGCGGCGGGCAAAGAAGAAGCAAGCGGAAGTCATCACGCTCGCAGTCGCGGGGCTGGTTTTGTTAGGGGCGGTCGCTGGCGGGATCTGGTGGGTCACCCGCACGCAACCGTCGCAAGCTCTCGGCAAGCCGGTGGCTTTGGTCAATCCACCGATCATTCCAGAATCCACCACGGCCGCCGCCACCGACATCGCGAAGAGCTATCGCGACGCCCGTGCCGCCGTGGAAGCCCGCGATTTCGCGAAAGCGGCCAGCGATTTCGCCAAGCTGCTAGATAACTCCGATGTGCAAGAACCCACCCGCACCTGGGCCGGGGTGGAGGCGGTGGTCGCCACCTATCTCGACGGCAGAGCGGGCGATGCCCGGACTCAAGCCAAGGCGACCTCCGATCACGCGGAATCCGTGCCGGAGCCATCCCGGATTCACGGCGGGCTGCTCACGATGTTAGGAAAACTGCCGCGTTTGCCAGCCATCCCGGCGAAGGAAATCGATGCGTCCTCCAGCGACGCGCCGCAGGTGATGGCGTGGCTGCTCGCCGGGCTGAAAGACTGGGAACAAGGTCTAACGGGCGAGGCGGCGGGCTGGTTTACCGCCGTCGCCGCTGCGAAGGTATCAGCGGACGACTCGTGGTTGCGAATCTATCAGGAAATCGCCAGCGACTATCTCGCCGATCACCAAGCACTCTCAGGCGCGGTCTTTGAAAAACTTCCCGCAGACATCGTTGGCTGCGAGGCCGCCGTGGCCGAACTCGACAAGATTCTTACCACGCTCAAAACCCGCGGCCGCGCCCGTTTCAACGTGCGCGCCTGGCAGCTCGATCTTGCGAAACACGCCAAGCTGATAGCCGCGCCGAAGGTCGAGTCGTTCGAGCCAGCCATTGCCGAATCCTCCGCGTGGGAGTTGGTTAGAATCCTCGCGAGGCTCGACGAACTCGCGAAGGAGTGCCGTTTCACCGAAGCCTCCGCCTACCTCAGAGCGCTGCCCGCCGACCCTCAAGGCGCGACGCGGGCTTCGCTGGTCTCCGTGGCCGATGCGGCTGCCGTTTTTCTCACCGATCTCGAGGCGGATCTCGCCAAGGAACCCGTGAGCAGTGATTTCCAAATGAAAGCGGGCGATACCGTGCGGAAGATCGCCATCGGCCCTCAAGCCGTGATCACCGTGACCGATGCCGCCGGAGTGACCCGCACTACCAAGTGGGCGGAGTTTTCGCCGGATGCCTTGATCGCCCTGCATCGGCTTTTTGTGAAAAACCCGAAGAGTGAGTTGGAACGCTTGCGCCGCCACGAGTGCGCGATTTCCTACGACTGGCTGGCCGGGAATCGTGAACGCGCACTCGCCGCCGCCGCCACTTTGTCGCAGTCCGGTCCCGCTTTCAAACAACGCTGGGACAGCATCGCCAGTGGTTTGCCGAAGTGAACCGAGGACTGCAACGATTGCAAATAGGTCATCACGGCTTATCCAAAGACCGCCACCTCGGTCTCACTCAAGTGCCGGAAGCTCCCCGGAGACAAGCCGGCGAGCACCAACGGCCCGATGCTTTCGCGGTGCAGACTCAGTACCTGGTTTCCCACCGCATGGAACATCCGCTTCACTTGGTGATAGCGCCCCTCGTGGATCGTAAGAAGCGCCTCGTGTTCCGCCAGAATTTCTAGCGCCGCCGGCCGCGTCGTTAGATCCTCGTAGGCGAAATAAATTCCCGCCGCGAAGATCGCCGCCGTGTCCGGTGAAATTCTATCGCGCGTCGTCACCCGATAGACTTTGGAAATTTCCTCCAGCGGTTCCGTCACCCGTTTCGACCAGCGCCCGTCGTTGGACACTAGCAGCAAGCCCGTGCTCGCCCGGTCCAGCCGCCCGGCCAGATGCAGCTCGTCCCGCAGCGGGTGATCGATCAGCTCCATCACCGTCGGATGCAGCGGGTCGGTCGTCGCGCTCAGATAGCCCGGCGGCTTGTGCAGCATCAGATAGACGGCCTCGTGTTCCTGCAAAATTTCGCCATCCAACTCCACCCGGCTGAAGCGGTTGATCCGCCGCAGTCCGCTAGTTTCCACCGCGCCATCCACATGCACCCATCCGTCCCCTAACAACCGTGCGACTTCCTTGCACGAATGAGTCCTGCGGCGGGTGAGAAAGCGGTCAAGGCGCATGGGGCGAGCGTGTGGAAGGTGGACTTTCAGTCAAGCCGAGTCTGCCGTGATGAACCCCTCACGACAGGGACGCGCTTGGGAATCTGGCCAGAAAGGTTCGCCCTATCGCCCAAATGGCCCATGAAATCGGTCCTTGCCCATCCGTCGGAGATTGAGCCTTTTTCGGGCGTCCATCTTGCTTGACGAGCTTAACAATCCCAGCACAGAGCGGTCGGCATCGACCGCTAACGATGCCCACACTCCCCGCTGGCAAGGCCACGTTCACCATCACCTCGGGCAATCTGTCGGCAGAATCCCTAGCCTCCATTCAATCGCTCCACGATCTATATAATAATGAACACGACCGTCTTCTAACTATGTATCAGGGCCGCGAATAAGCCACCCTCGACCGAGAAGCCGAGCTCAGAAATTACCCCCAAAAACCCAAGGACATCATACTTAATTACTGGCTCTCCAACTGCTCCGAACAATCCGCGAAAGGTGGTGCCCGGTGAATGACCTTATCAAATTTAGCAGAAGCAACCTGCCCCAGACTGTGATAGGAACATCCAGATGCGTCATTCTCGCCGCTTGTTTTTGGCTACTGAGTTCAGCAATTGTCCATGCGCTCATCGACCAGAGTCCATCCATTCGACTGCGCCGCTCCGATCAACCGTGGTGTCATTACCGACGAACTCTTCGGCACCCGCATGGACGTCACCCTGCGGCGGTCTAACCGTTCTCCAGCAAGGCATTCAGTGCCTCACCCAGCGCACCGTGAAGTTCATCCGTTGGTTGAAAAACCCTCTGGAATTCACGTACTCCTGGGCGCACGCCCTCGC
>JAYVEJ010000262.1:0-5272 GCA_043748885.1 Luteolibacter sp.
GCAGTTTCCAGCGCTGCCGTGCGCTCGCGGATCGACGGATCGAGCTTCTCCAAATCCCGCACTAGCCGCTGCACTTCGGTGAGCCGCTCCAGAATCCCATCGTCGCCACTCAGCGCGGCGGTGGCAGCGGCTGCTGCCTCGACCAAGCGGCTGGCGTTGGACGCCCGCCGCCAACGGTCTTCCAGATCCTGCTCATCCTCGGGTTTCAAGTTCGCTCCGTCGATTTCCTGAAGCTGATAGCGCAGCAAATCCAGCTCCTGCTCGCTGGCGTTTTCCGCATGGCGGATTTCCTCTAACTCCGCGGCTTTCGTCCGCCAGGACCGATAGAACTCGCGGTAATTGGCAACGGCGGAATCCGCACCGGCGTAAGCGTCGAGCATCGCAAGCTGCCGCTCCGTGGACAGCAACGACTGGTGATCATGCGGCCCGTGCAAATCTACCAGATGCTCCCCGAGCCGTTTCAGCAACGCCAGCGTGACCGGCGAGTCATTGATGAACTGCCGGTTTGCCGTTTGCCCGATGACCCGGCGGATGATGAGTTGCGTCTCGTCGCAAGCGTCCAGCCCGCCGTCTTCTAACACCGCGTTCACTTCCGACGCGTCTTTCAGCTCGAACACCGCCTCCACCGAGCAAGTTTCCTCACCGGTCCGAATCAACGACTTCTCCGCCCGCTCGCCTAACACTAACTTGAGCGCCCCCACGATCACCGACTTCCCAGCTCCGGTTTCCCCGGTGACGCCGATCAAACCGGCCCCAAGTTCCCAAACGAGTTCATCGACCAAGGCGAGATTGCGGATTTTGAAGAGTGTGAGCATGCGGCGGCTAACGCGGATTATGCAAGGCCATCCGCGGGAAGCAATCGCCGGGTTGCGCCAGTTGTATTCCACTTATTTTTCCATCGCCAGCCGCTTCTTCGCTTCCTCGTTCCCCGTGACGCGGACGATCGCGAGTGCTTCAAATTTGCCGGGTTTCTTGAGATCCCTGCGGTCGGGGCAAAGTTTGCGCGACAGACCGGTGAGCTTTTCAAACAACCATGCAGTTTCGAATTCATCGGAGCGTGGATCTTGGTTTTGCATGTCAGAATGACGCCATACCACGGCCAGCTTCGCAAATGGCTGATCATCGCGGGTAATCGTGTAGGCGTGCTCCCCCTCATTCTCACTGTCCGTACTGGTGATTCTGAACTTCTCCACCTTCCCGTCCTTGCCCGTCGCCTCGGCAAGGATGAAATCCTGTTCGGGATCGGTGTAAGGCACCTCGGAATGCCACATCGCCCGCTCAACGAGTTTCCCCTCCACCCATTGGCAAAACGTCCACTCCTCCCAAATCGCACGACCTCCCGAGTTGTTATAGAGCAGGACATACTTTCCTGTTTGTTCCGGCTTGTTCATGGTCCACTCCAGCAAATCAAGGCCGTGTATCTTCGGCGCGTATTTGAGCAAATAGGTCGATTTGAAATACTTGTCGACTTCGCCCGCCACAAGCACTTCCGGCACTCCGTCTCCGCTGAAATCCTGTAGCTCGAACGGCTTGTGATACGGCTCCACCGGATAGTGAACGTTCTCGCCCGAGCCGTCCCATTTCACGCCCTTGGGTAGCCACACCACCGGCATCTTCCACAGCCCGCGCAATAACCACTTCCCATCCGCCCGCTCCGCCAGCCCCACCGTGCTGGACTTCTCGTCAGCATTCGGATCCGTTTCAAACAACCCGAAGCAGCTTCCGGTCTTGAACAGATTTCCACTCAAAACATAGCCGCCGCCCTTCGTCGTCGAAACTTGCGGTTTGCCCTTCGTCGTTGGTTTCACCATCGCCAGCGTTTCCATCAGATGATCCCGCACCACTTTCGCTGCCGGAGAGTCATCGCCCAGATCGATCACGGACTCCTGCAATCCATCCACCGTCTCTCTCGCCCAACCGGTTCCCATCAGCAACAATGCGCCGCCCAGCAAAATCCATCTCGATCGAGCAAAACTCGCGGTCATAGGATTCCTACTACATCGCCTCCTCTATCACATTTCCAACATTTTCATTCTACCCGCAAATTAACTTCGGCCCCGGCCTCCCCGGTGACGCTCGTCCTCGGCGGAGTAGTCGTGGCCTGGAGCGCGAGTCTCCAGACTCGCCAGTGAAAGCGGGGCCAGAGAACTCCGGCGTTCGCCGCACCGCTTTGACGTTTCTTTCGCAAGAGCGAGTCTAGAGACTCGCGGTCCGGCTGGGGCGGGCCTATGATTCCGGGCGTGGCGGATTTTTCGATGACATTTCTCGGAACGGGGACCTCGGTGGGGGTGCCGGTGATTGGTTGCGATTGCGCGGTTTGCACCTCGGAGGACAAGCGGAATAGGCGGTTCCGGTCGTCGGTGGTGGTGCGGGCGGGGGGCAAGACGCTGTTAGTGGACTCGGGACCGGACTTGCGGATGCAGTCGTTGCGAGAAGGCCTGCGGGAAATCGACGCGGTGATTTACACCCACGCCCATCTGGATCACGTTGCGGGATTCGACGAACTGCGGGCGTTTTGCTGGCGGAAACGCGAGCCACTGCCGTTGCACGCGACGGTGGGTTGCATGACGACGCTGAAGGAAATGTATGGCTGGGCGTTCTCGCCGGAGAAGGTGATCGAGGGCTATGTGAGACCGGACGCGCGAGTGATCGACGGGCCATTTTATTACGGGGATTTGAAAATCACGCCGCTGCCGGTGGAGCACGCGGCGGTGGAGACGATCGGCTTCCGCTTTGATTTCCCGGGGGCGCGGAGTCTGGCCTACATCTCGGACGTGAAGCGGATTCCGGCGGAGACGATGGAGTTGATCGCCGGGGTGGAGGTGTTAGTGATCGATGCGTTGCGCACGGCGAGCCACCCGACACATTTTTCGCTGGCAGAATCGCTGGCAGCAATCGAGGCGGTGGGCGCACGGGAGGCCTGGCTAACCCACCTGACCCACGAGTTTGACTACGACACGTTAGACGGCCAATTGCCGGCGGGAGTGCGGGCGGCGTGGGATGGGTTGCAGATTTCGCTATGAGCTGCGCTGGGTCTTGCATGATCCGGGCATCCGGGCACATGCTTCGCTCGATGAGGACATTGGCGATGATTTTGCTTCTGCTGGCGGGTTTTCCTGCGGTTCTAAGAGCGGCGATTTCTCCGGGATCGGTGGCGGTGCTTTACAACTCGGCGGTGCCAGAATCGCGGAAGCTAGCGGAAATCTACCGCCTGGCGCGCGAGATCCCGGTGGAGAATCTAATCGCGCTGGACATGCCGGTGGCGGCAGACATTTCGCGCGCGGATTACGAGAAATGGATTTTAAAACCGCTGCGCCGGGAGTTCGAGAGTCGGCTGTGGTGGAAGCGCCAAGCTGACGGAGCTGGGGTGACCTTGCCGGTGGTGAACAAGATCCGCGTGCTGGTGACGATGCGCGGCGTGCCGCTGCGCATTCAGCCGCTGCCGAAGGAAGCTCCGAAACCCGGAGCGCCGCCGCCGGCAAATCCCATCGCCGGACGCGACGAGGCGTCGGTGGATTCCGAGTTGGCAATGTTCGGCGTGGAAGGTGTGCCGCTGGACGGCGTGTTACAAAATAAATTCTATCAGAGCGAGAAGTCGATCTCAGACGCGGCGCTGCCGTTCCTCATTCTAACGGCGAGGATCGACGCACCGACCTTCGCCACTTGTGAGCGGATGATCCGCGATGCGGTGGAAGTGGAGAAAACCGGCTTGTGGGGGCGAGCGTATGTGGACATCGCCAACAAGTTTTCGCAGGGCGACGAGTGGTTAGAAACGGTGGTAAAGGCCGATGCCGTGGCTGGCATTCCGACGCTGGTGGACCGCTTCAACGACACGCTGCCGAAGAACTATCCGATGACCGACGCCTCACTCTATTACGGCTGGTATGACTGGAGCCTGAGCGGGCCATTTCTAAACAGCCGCTTCCTATTTCGCAAAGGCGCGGTGGCCATGCACCTGCATTCGTTCAGCGCGGAGCAACTCTCAGATGCCACCAAAAACTGGAGTGGCCCGCTGCTGGAAAAAGGTGCAGCGGTCACGATCGGAAATGTTTACGAGCCGTTTCTCCATCTCACCCACGATTTCGGAATCCTTCATCAGCGGCTGTTAGCTGGGTTCACTTGGGGCGAGGCTTGTTGGATGGCGATGCCGGTCACCTCGTGGCAGGGCGTGGTGTTAGGAGATCCGCTCTATCAGCCGTTCAAGCACCTCGACGGCAGTGGCGTGAAGCAGGATGGCGACATCGAGTTCCGCGCACTGCGGGCCGCCGCGCTCGAATGGAAAAGCAAACCCTTGGAGCGGCAAAAGCAGTTGGAAAAAGCCTCGGAGCGGATGAAGAGCGGGACTCTAGCAGAAGCCGTGGGACTGGATTTCCTCCAACAGAACGATTCGGCATCTGCCGCGCAGTGGTTCCGCAAGGCACGGGGACATTATGCAAAAGCGGAGGACAAACTTCGTCAGGAGTTCAATCTCATCGCGATCGACCGCACGGCGAACCGCAAGGAGGCTGCGGTGCGCGGCCTGCGAGATGGTCTGTTGTTATACCGCACGCTGCCGGAGTCCGAGGCTTTGAAAGGATGGCTCGATATTCTCGATCCACCACTGCCACTGCCGGCCGATCCGACGAAGGTGCCCGCCGTGAAAAATCCTTGAATAGCCCGGTATTAAAAATGACCTATAGTTTTTTGATAGAATCGATTTGGCATCCGCCGCTGGCGTTTGAGGAATCGGCGGTGAGTGGCTTGCCACCGGAGTTGGAGTTGCAGGCCTTGTGGTTTGGCGGGGCATTCGGCAGGGATTTCCGCACCACCACCGGCAAGAATGTTAGGATCGTGCAGTTCGGCGAGTGGAACCGCAGCGCGGGTCCCGATTTCATCCAGGCGGCGGTCGAGATCGACGGCGAATTGCGAACCGGCCCGCTGGAGTTGGATCCGGTGGCCGGGGATTGGGAGTCACACGGTCATGCGGTAAATCCGGCTTTCCAGAACGTGGTCTTGCATGTGGTTTTCCTAACCGACGCGCGGCGAATCTTCACTCGCACTCTCGATCACCGCGAGGTGCCGCAGGTGGTCATTTCGGAAATGCAACTATCAGACGCGTTGCACCGACCGCAGCGCGAGGTGGCGATCGCCCATCCGGGACGCTGTGTCGCACCGTTGAAACAACTGCCGGACGGTGCGATTGAACGGTTGTTAGCCGAAGCGGCGGTGTTTCGCGCGACGACCAAGGCATCCCGCTGGTTGCGGACCGCCGACGCGCATGGTCGCGACGCGG
>JAYVEJ010000263.1:0-1937 GCA_043748885.1 Luteolibacter sp.
GGCATCATCACCTCGCACATCACGATGGCACCATTCTTGCGGGTGGTGTCCGGGTAGATGGCCACGGGTTTCAGCACGCAATCCGAGCTGCGGCCTTCCGCTTGTTGGGTCGAGCTGCCATCGAATCCCCACAGTGGGAGCTGATCGAGAGTTGGAAAACTGGCGAATTCTTTGATTTGGGTTTTGCCGCGAAGGTTTGGCACGGGGGTGTAGCCGTCGAGCCAGATGTATTCCAATTTGTATTTGGCCATGAGTGTGGTGGTTTTCAGTTAGTTCGGTAGATGGATTCAGAAGTCCCAGGAAGAGAAGGTACGCCTCCAGCCGCCAGGGGGTCTGACGGGGATAAAAAAGCATCACGCGTGCCAAGCCAAGCGGCGATTTTGCCGGAGCGCAAATCACTCTGCATCAGCCGCCAACACCGCGATGACGATGAGGCTAGTGTCGTCGATACCGGAATTGTCGATCGCCCGCTTGAGCATCGTTTCTGCCGTGGCGGCGGGATCTTCTGGGCAGGCGGCGAGGGCATCGGAAATGTGGCGTTCCCAGAGTCCGTCGATGAGCCCGTCCGAGCAAACGAGGAAGCGGTCGCCCGGCTGATAGGGAATCGCGGCGAAGTGCGGGTGGACCTTGCCGTGGCCACCGCCGACGACTTCGTAGAGCGCGGCCCGGCGTGGGTGGCTGCGGTATTGGATCTCGCTGATTTCGCCGCGTTTCCACTGACCCCAAGCGGCGGTGTGGTCGCGGCTGAGTTGCTCTAGCAGGCCGCCGCGAGAGCGGTAGATCCGGGAGTCCCCGGCATTGGCGAGGTAGAGATTTTCTGGGGTGAACCACGCGAGCGCGAGGGTGGCTGCCATCCCGGATTTCAGGTCGCAGCCGGCGGCCGCAACGTTGATTTGCTGGTGGATGCTGCGCAGCGCGTCGCCGAGGTGGCTGAGTGAGTCGGGGAAAAATCCAGCGGCGGCAGATTTGAAAGTCTGCGGGATGATTTCGGTCATCTGTTGGAGAATGAGCGACGAGGCGATGTCACCCGCATTGCCGCCGCCCATGCCGTCGGAGACGGCGAACACGAGGTCGTGGCTGGCCAGCGAGCGACGACCATTTCCCGCTAGGATTTCCGCGCCATTTTGACCGGAGGCGAAGGCGATGAGCGAATCGTCGTTGCGCGGTTTGCGGCTGCCGCTGTGGCTAATGGAGGCCCAATGAAGGATCGCGGCGGCGGACACGGAGGGGGGCGGGGATGGTGTTAGGTGACCGAGGCCAGCAGCGCGGGCGGCGGTGGTAGGATTTCTGCGAGTTCAAAGTCGATGATGCAAAAGCAGCCGAGCTTGTCGTTGTAAGTGACATTGCGCGGCTCCGCGTCGAGGTGGCGGATGCCGTATTCGCGCTCCAGTTTGGCGAAGAGGCTGTCGGCCTTCTGCTTGGAAATCTGGGTCGCCAGTTTGCCGCAGTTGGTGGAGACGAAATAGAGTTCCTCGGGATGTTCTTCCAGCAGCCGTGGCACATACGGGCAGCCTCGCTCTTCGAGCACTTTGAGCACCGCGACTTCCATCGCATAGCGCTTTTCGGCATCCGTCCCTTTGAGTCGCTTATGGACGTGGCCGTAGAAGTCGATCCGGACGTTCGAGCGGATGCCGTCTTTAAGTGGTTCGATGCCCATGCGCGTGGCGGACGAAACCCGCGCCTCGGCATCCTGTCACGACCGCATTTCAAAAATCGAACCGCAGATGAAGTGCGTGCCCTCTTTTCCGCCTATCAACTCTCAACTCACAACCCTCAGCTTCTTCCAAAATTCCCGTAAAAGTCCGTTGCCAGTCAGGCCCGGTGAGGTTATTCCACCCGCATGTCCATCGTCGCCGAAGAATCTCCCGTGATCGTGAAAACCAAGGAACTGTGCGCCCAAATCGCCAGCGATCCTTCGTTTCTCAAGCTCCAAGCCA
>JAYVEJ010000264.1:0-1937 GCA_043748885.1 Luteolibacter sp.
ACTTCGCCGAAGCGCCGGACACCCGCTGGAGTGGAAATTTCCGCGACCTCAATGCGGCGGTCACCCGGATGGCGACGCTCGCCCCGCGCGGCCGGATCCGGGTCGAGGAAGTGGCGGAGGAAATCCAACGGCTGCGGGAAAATTGGCACCGCCCGGGTGCGCCGTCGTTCACCGAGGCGGTGGATCTCGAGCTGATTCTATCGCCCGAGGTGCTCGCGGAGTTAGACCCATTTCATCGGGTGCAATTGTCCTACGTCGCGGCGGTTTGTCGGCGGTCCAAGTCGCTCTCGGACGCGGGCCGCGAGATCTTCGCCATTTCCCGCAGCAAACGCAGTGTGCCCAACGATGCAGACCGGCTGAAGAAATACTTGGCGAAGTTTGGGCTGAAATTCGAAGCGTTGCGGGAGGTTGGCGTTCTCGCGAATTCCCGTGACGGCCATCGGCGTTGCAGTTAGAAGCACCGCAGCATGAAGTTATCTCCGACGTTGCTGATGTTGCCGGTCGCGCTTGGGGTGGGGTTTCTGGTCGGGAAACAGCGAGATAAAGAGCCTGAGAAATTAGCACTCACCGAACAAGGGAACCCTCGCGAAACCCGTGCGGCTACTCGCAGCAACCGCGCTGATCCGTTCGGCGGGCCGCCACTTTTCACTGTCGTCGATGGAGGACATCCACGCGCTTTTCAAAAAATATGGCCGCTCGGTGGCTTCTGCTAGGCTCACGCTGGCCGTCAACTCGCTAACCGCTGACGAGATTCAGGAGTTGGTGGAAATGGTGCAGAAGGAATTCCGCGACAACTCTAACCGTTGCGAGGGCGACAGCCATACCTTGATGGAGGCCTTGTTCGAGCGCTGGGCGCGGGTCGATCCGGCAGCATCGATTGCCTTCGTGAACGCGTGCAAGTCCCGGTCATTCCAGAAAACAGCAGCAGCCAGTTGATTCGGCGCACTGGGGAAAGTCGATCCGGCGCGGGCGTTGTTGGAGTTTGAAAAGCTGCCGAAAGGCGAGATTCGCCAGGCCACCGGTGTGCAGCTCATCTCCTCACTATCAGATATCGATCCGTCCGCCGCTTGCGACCTGCTGCAGAAGGAAGCGAGTCCGGGAGCATTCGGTGACTACTACACGAGTCGTATTTTCGCAGCCTGGGCGAAGACCGACCCGGTGGCCGCGGCGGCGCGGCTGGCAGCGATGTCGCCTGATCGTGTCGGCACTTACAGTTCGGCCGCGCTTGCGGCAAGCTGGGCGCAGAAGGATCCGGCGGCGGCGCTCCAGTGGGCGAAGAATCTAGCAGGTGATTGCAAATCCTACTCGACTTCGGAAGTGTATAAAGTCATCTCGCGGGAAGATCCGCAAAAAGCTTGGGAGCAACTGAAAGGTGAACCCGGCCATTTGCGCGGAAATTTCCTCGGCAACCTCAACTGGAACGACACCCGGCTGGCGTTCGAACTGATCGACCAAGTGAAGGACTCCGCCACCCGCCGCGAAAGTCTCGGCGACCAGATGTATTACGCGGCTTGGGGACCGCCCGACCTCCTGAAGGCGCAGGTCGCGAAAATGACCGAACGCGAGAAAATCGACATCTCGGAACCGGTGCTGCGGGGTTGATCGGCTCGGATCCCGCCGCTGCGGGATGGAAGAAATTGCCCGCGGGCCAGGGTCGGCTCGAAGCGCTCGACAACGTCGCCAGTTCATGGGGCCGCAGCGACCCGGTCGCCGCGAAAGCTTGGACCGATAGTCTCACTGGCACCGAGCGCGCCCGCGCCTTGGCGGCGGCGTTGCCAGCACTCGCACGCGATGATCCCGCGGCAGCCAGCAGCCAGTTAGGCCGGCTCATCGCCTCGCCGCCGGACGGCATGGGACAAAACCTCGCCGCGTCAGCCGGCACGCTCGCCAAGCAATGGGCCGACGACGATCCGACCTCTGCCTAACGGCCCCTCGCG
>JAYVEJ010000265.1:0-5256 GCA_043748885.1 Luteolibacter sp.
ACTTCGCGTCCTTCCAGCCGCAGACTGAGGCCGGGATCACCTTGGAGGAGGTTCTTGAGTTGCCGGAAATACTGCACTCGCAGTGGCTGATCGAGTCCGTAGTAGGCCTCGATTTTTAACCGGATATGTTCCGGGATGGCCTTTTCCGCCGATTTGAAAGGTCCGCCGGGAAGCTGCTTGATCAGGAAAAATGTGACCGTAAAGAGCACGAACAAAACGAGGATTCCTTGGAGGAAACGGCCGATTAGATTTTTAAGCATGAAAGTGGCGGAAGGGTTCAGTGCTCGAGGCGGATCGCGGCCCAAGGGTGGTTATCTAGCAGCAGCGGATGCCAACCCTTGACCTCGGGCCGCAGCAGATAGTTCCGCGTGTAGTAGGAAATCGGTACGATCGGCTGCGCGTCCATCAGCAAGCTTTCGGCTGCGCGAAATAAGGCGAAGCGCGCGGCGGGTTCGGCTTTCAGGGCCGCCTCGCGCAGCAGCGCCTCGTAGCGCGGGTCGCTCCAGCCAGTGTTGTTATTGCCATTTCCCTGAGTCCACAGGTTGAGGAAAGTGGTGGGGTCGAGGTAGTCGCCGACCCACCCGGCGGAGGCCATATCGAAGTTCAGCGATTGCTGGGCGTTGATATAAGATCCCCAGTCCTTGTTCTGGATGTTGATGCGGATGTTGAGGTGCTTGCTCCACATCGCTTGGATCGCCTCGGCACCGGCGCGGGCAGCAGGGCGGGAGATCAGCATCGAAAAAACCGGGAACCCCTCGCCATCCGGGAAGCCGGCCTCAGCGAGGAGTTTGCGGGCCTTTTCCGGGTCGAAGGCGAGCTTCGGCTCGGGCTGATAGGAACCCATCTTCGGCGTCAGCGAGTGGGCGGGGAAAAACCCCTCCATGATGTGCTCGCAGATTTGCTCGCGGTCCAGCGTGAGCGAGAGCGCCCGCCGCACCCGCGGATCGGCGAGGGCGGGTCGCTTGGTATTCAGCCGGACGAAGGTGGTGCCGACGTAGGGTTCCTGGCGGAGAAATTCGGGTTCATTTTTTTTCACAGTCCGGATCAAGTCGGATGGGAGTTGATAGATCGTGTGGAGCTGGCCGGAGAGAAACGCGCGGGTCTCGGTGTAGGGGTTTTCGATGGGATAGAAACGAATCCCGTTGAGTCCGACGTTGGCCGCGTTCCAGTAGTGGGGATTGCGCTTCACCTCAATGAAATCGTGGAAGCGCCAGGCGGTGAGTTTAAAAGGTCCGTTGCCCACCAAGTTCGGCAGCACGCTCCATTTCGTGAAGCGGTCGGTCATTTTTCCATACTGGAGGACGACGTGCCGCGGCACCGGAAACCAGGTGTAGTGGCGCGTCAGCGACGGCAGGTAAGGCACCGGCTCGCGAAGTTTGATTTGAAGCGTAAAATCGTCCACCGCCTTGACCCCGACCTGCGCGAAATCAGTGATTTTGCCTTTGTTAAACGCCTCGGCATTTTCGAGGAAATACAGCATTTCCGCATACGGTCCGGCGAAATCCGGGTGCAGCAGCCGGTTGTAGGCAAACACGAAATCGTGCGCCGTCACCGGTGCGCCATCCGACCATTTTCCCTCCGGCTGGAGGTGGAAAACCCACTGAGTCATGTCCTCGTTGTGCTCCCATGAAGCCGCCGCGCCGGGCGGTGCGGCGTCGTCCTGCACCGCATCATCGGCGACCAGCCCCTCGAACAAAGCACCGATGACTTTGCTCTCCGGCACGCCCGTCACTAACTGATGGTCCAGCGCCTTGGGTTCCGCAGAATTTCCCACCAGCAGGATGCCCTCGCGGTTAGCCCGCGCGACCTGAGTTTCCTTTTGGCAGGACGTTAGAATCAGGCAGGAAATGGCGGAAATCATCCACAAGCGTCGAAGCATCACGCGGCGCAGCATGGCGGGACTGATGCGTATTGCAGGCAAAATTTTCAAAATCGCCACCAGAGCCGGTCGGTCTCGCCGCGCTCGATGACTTGCAGCGGTAAGGAACCTTCGAACGCGCCCTCTCAAGGAGCCGGCGGACTCCGATCCGCCGTGCCAATGGTAAGTCGATGGGGCCGCGCAGTGCACTTCTCCATCGGCCCCTCATTGGCTTGGCGATTCGGAGAGCGCCACTCCTTGGAACTGCCCCAACCGTTTCCGTGACTGCCACCGGGTCGGGGCTTGCATGATCCAAGCAGGCGACTAAATAGACGGGCGACCTTCTTGTGAAAAGCTACTTTCTCCGCCGCCTGCTGCTGATTCCACCGACACTGCTCGGGATCACGTTGTTGGTGTTCGTGGTGACGCGGTTCGTGCCCGGCGGGCCAATGGAGCGGATGTTGCAACAAGCGGCACAAGCCTCTGAAAAAGGCAGCAGCGGGCGTTCGGCTAGCAACTCGCAGGGCGGGCTGAATGAGGAGCAACTCGAGGAACTCGAAGAGCAATTCGGCCTCGATAAGACCACCTTGGTCGCTTACGGCCAGTGGTTGGGCGTCGTGCCGCGGGAAATCCGAATCTCGAAAGGCGAATACGGCATCGATCCCGGCGAAAAAATTGGCGAGGACATCGACATCGAAAAGGTCGCGCCGGTGGTCTTGAAAGGCGACGGCCGGATGGTTCATGTGAAGTGCGCGGGAGATTCGGTGGAGTCCGCCGTTTTTGCAAAAACCGGCAGGCCGGTTGCCAGCGAGAACTGGAAAGTGCGCTTCGAATCCAAGGCCGACCGTCAGGCACGCTATCTCCGCCGCAACACCGGCTCGACCACCAAGCCCAACTATCTTCCCCGCGCCGTCGTTTACCAATCGAACTTCGCCGGCCTGCTCCAGGGCGACTTTGGCCGCTCCATGGTTTACAACGATCCGGTGCTCGACATGATCATGGACCGCATCCCGGTGGCCTTTTACTTCGGCCTGCTCACGGCGATCATCACCTACTCGGTATCGCTGCCGCTCGGCGTTTTGAAAGCGCTGAAACACCGGACCTTCATCGATTCCGCCAGCTCGGTGTTCATTTTCATCGGCTACTCCATCCCCGGGTTCGCACTCGGCGCGATCCTGCTCGTCCATCTCGGGGCACGGGCGAATTACTTCCCGCTGTTCGGCCTCACCAGTGCCAACTTCGGGCAAATGGACCAGTGGAGCCAGATCAAGGACCTCGCGCATCACACGGTCCTGCCGCTCATTTGCTATGTCATTTCGGGCTTCGCGATGCTGACCATGCTGACGAAAAACAATCTGATGGATAACCTCGCGGCCGATTACGTGCGGACCGCCATCGCGAAGGGAATCAGCTTTCGCGGCGCGGTGTTCCGCCATGCCTTCCGCAATTCGATGATTCCCGTCGCCACCAGTGTCGGCGGACTGATCACCATCTTTGTCAGTGGCTCGATGTTGATCGAGACGGTGTTCGATATCCAGGGCTTCGGCCTGCTGGAGTATCATTCGGTGATCGAGCGCGACGTGCCGGTGATCATGGGAACGCTGACGATCGCCACGTTTCTCATCCTGCTAGGAAATGTCATTTCTGACCTGACCGTTGCGCTGGTGGACCCGCGGATCAAATTCGAGTAACACCACGATGCGAGCCCTTGGAATTTTTTTAGCCACCATCGGCGGACTCGCGGTCGCCGGCGAAATCAAAGGCATTGCATTCCCCACCGCGCGTTGGTTTTTCGCCACCAGCCGGGAAATCTCCTGGTTGCACAGCGGGACGTTTCCGTGGTTCGGCTGGCTGTTGTCGGTGGGGCTGCTAGTTGCCGGAATCACCATGGTCGCACGGACCCTTACGGGACGCCCGCCGGACCCGATCACCGCCCGTCGCGTGAAGCGCTTCCGGGAAATCAAACGCGGCTACTACTCGCTGCTGATCCTTCTCGCGCTTTTCGGCCTGGCGGCGCTGGATCAAGTGGTGGTTGGCAAACGCGCGCTCGCGATCCAGCAAGACGGCCAGTGGCAATTCCCCGCTTTCCTGCCACACGATCTGAAGAACAAAGATTTCGGAATCACCGGCGAGCGCGCCGAAGCTTCCGCCGACTATCGCGAACTCCAACGCAGGATGAAAGCCAGCGGCCAAGGCCGGGTCATCATGCCGCTCATCCCGTTTGATCCGACCAACGACACGCTGCCGCCGCGCTCGCAGGCTTTAACCGGGAAAGCCGACATCTATTGCGAGGGTCGTGGTGAAAAGCCGTTCTTCGGCCTAGGAGCGCGATATTACGATGTCGAGCAGTCCAAAATGCACATCCGCTACACCATGCGCCGCGGCCGGTTCAACGGGCCTGCGGATGGCTGGGACGAAAAAGGCAGTCCCGTGTATAGCGCCGAATATCGCGAGGGTCTGCTCGTGAACGAGAAATTCAACGGCACCGGCGAAAAGGCGGACTTCCTCGCGGTGAAGAGCAGCGATCTCCGCGCAGTTAGATATCACCCCGCGCCACCGATTCCTGAATCGGGAAACTGGCTCGGCACCACGTCGCAGGGCTACGATCTGGTCGCCTATCTTTACGGCGGCTTGCAGATCAATTTGAAAGCCGCGCTGATATTTCTACCGGTCGTCTATCTGATCGGCATCACCATCGGGATGCTGATGGGCTACTTCGGCGGCTGGTTCGACACCACGGTGGACCGCCTGATCGAAATTTTCTCCAACATGCCGTTCCTGTTCATCGTGATCATTCTGGCGAGCCTGGTGCCGGAGCAGTTCAAAGGGCTGCCGGTGATCATGGTCATCATGATTCTCTTCAGTTGGATGGGCATCACCTCGCTGATGCGGACTGCTGCCTACCGCGACAAGGCTCGCGACTACATTGCTGCGGCGCGCGTGCTGGGTGCCGGCACCCCGCGGATCATTCTCCGCCACCTGTTACCTAACACGGTCGCCATCATCGTGACCTTGATCCCGTTCTCGATGTCGAACCTGATCTTCTCGCTCACCGCACTCGATTACCTCGGCTTCGGCTTGCCTCCAGAATACGCCACCTGGGGCCGCCTGCTCAACGACGGCCTCGCCAATCTATCGGCTCCCTGGCTCGTCTCGTCCACCTTCGTCGCGCTCGTCGGCTTGCTTGTCCTGATCACCTTCGTCGGTGAAGCGGTGCGCGAAGCATTCGATCCGAAAAAATTCACCTACTACCGCTGATGCGCCGCTTCTTTTCATCGTTCGCATTCCTAACAGCACTCACCTGCGTGCTCGCGGCGACCGGTTGCCGCAAGCACGCCGAGGAAGCCAGCCACACCTTCGACCTCGACGGCTTCATGCCGGTTTACAACCGCTACATC
>JAYVEJ010000266.1:0-1932 GCA_043748885.1 Luteolibacter sp.
CTAGCGGAAATCTGGTAGAAGTGAAATCCCCCGTCTCCGGCCGTATCCTTAAAGTCATGCAGGAAAGCGAAATGGTCGTCACTCCCGGCACGCCCATCCTCGAAATCGGCGACCCAGCCGACATCGAGATCGAGGCCGAAATCCTCTCGCGAGACGCGGTCACCATCCACCCTGGCGATCTGATAGAAGTCGGCCAGTGGGGCGGTGAAAACCCGCTCAAAGGCCGCGTCCGGCGCGTCGAACCCGCCGCCTTCACGAAGATTTCCGCCCTCGGCGTCGAGGAGCAGCGGGTCATCGTCCTCAGCGATCTCGCCGAGGTCCCAGAAGCCGCCCGTGCGCTGGGTGATCGCTACCGCGTTGAGGTGAGCGTCGCGGTGTGGCAATCTGGCGACGTCCTAATCGTCCCCGCCGGAGCTTTATTCCGCGAGGGCAATGCGTGGAAGACCTATATCTTTCGCGACGGCACGGCCAAACTAACACCCGTCCAAGCCGGCCACTCCGACGGTCGCTTCACAGAAATACTATCAGGCGTGGTGGCCGGCGACGAAGTCCTACTTCACCCGCCCGACACGGTGAAAGACGGAATCGCGGTCATCAAGCGGGGGAAGTGAAATGGGTAAAAGTTTGCCCCTTCATCCATCGCGCAAGGTGCCACGACATGCCTGTCGCGGTGCCAATTCGAAGTGAAAGAAGAAGCACCGAAGGGCACCCAGCTTTCTCACCACATTGTCTAGGCGGACAAGAGTATGGGACTAATCATTACCTCCAATTGCTTTTGTGGGAATCGCCAGTTAAACCTTTCCCATAGCTCCCGATCCTAGCGGGAAATATGAGCGACCCGTGAGGCGATCCTATTATCTCCATGATTAATCCCGCAGTCCGTGAGAGAGATGATGCTTGAAGGCCCGTTTCGCGATCATGCATCTATCAAGCTTTTCCTTGTTTGATGGAATTCGATCCGACGGCCCTAGGTTTTCACTTTACGAAATCCAATGGATCAGAAAATGGACTAGGTCTTCCTCATCTATATTCACTACGGTTCTTGTGGTCGAAAGGACGACAGCCAAGAAGGCATTGACTTAGTTGCGATTTGCAGAGGCAGTTACTCATATTGCCGAAGCGTTACTTCTCAACATGGTGCTTGACACTTACCCAGCATTGCAACAACTAACGGATGTTGAAATTAGCGAATCCCCCCAATCGCTCGGCTTCAAGAAGGGAATGTTTATTCGTTCATCGCCTAAACCAGCGGCGGCTCATCCATTTGGAGTATGAAAATATTATCACAAATTCTGGGCGGCACGCCGCCGGTGGTGAACGCGCAAGCGCGACTATTTCCCTGCAACCGAAGCATGGAACAAACCCGGAGTGAACAACGATTTCGTTGCAATACCCGGATGCGCAACACGCATAATCCTATAACTCCCAGTTAGAAAACAAAGAAAACAAACCTATGAAAGACCAAGAACTCGAACTCGACATCCTGCGGGATCTCACCGACGAAGTCAGTGTCATTGACACGCTTGCCAAGGATGAGAAATCGTTCACCGCCGTGTATAAGGCATTTCGCGCGGGCGACGGAAAAGCATATCATGCCGCGCTGGATCACCTCAAGCTGACGCCCCGTTGTCGGCTCGTCTACGAGTGGATTCGCATCAAGGAATGCGTTTTTGTCTGCATCGAATTATGCGGGCCACCTCATGCTGAGCGCACGCCCAAACCGCGCGAACTCGCTGAAGCAATCGTCCGCATCACAGCGGATGAACAAGCGCTTTTGAATCTGGTCACGGCGGTCGAAAAGCGCGACGCGGCCTTGTTCAAGCGGATCGTTGATAAATACCAGTTGGAGCACCTGTGTCATTGGTTTTGCCATTGGGTGTGCGTGGTCCGCTACCGGTTGCACTGCCGCTGGCTGTGCGGCCCCACGCGCGC
>JAYVEJ010000267.1:0-1931 GCA_043748885.1 Luteolibacter sp.
CTTCGAGTCTCGACTGACTCTGTGATGCCATGGGTGGGGCAACACGCAGCAGGAAGCGACTGTCACCAAGACCTAACGCCAACACGTAGGTAGATGAAAATATCTTGGCACGGCAGTTTGCGGATTCTAGCGTCCGCCAGTGGATTGTGGCCACTGAGATCACTTCGCGGAGAACCGCTATCCGACAAAGCAAATGAAACTAACATCTAAAATCGGTTCGGCGTTTGCGGCCGTCGCCCTTGGTTCCAGCGCCCACTCCGCGACCATCATTGGATCGATTAATTTCTCATCCGGCGCGAACGGAGGAATCATTCTTCAGGACTCGGCTGGCAATATCACCACCAATCCAGCCATGGCGGTCGGTGTCCAGTCTTGGCTATTTCCCAAGGTGGACACTCGGTCCGGCTCGTTCATCAGCGTCCCTAACGGTCAATCTGTCGCCTTCTCGCAACCTTGGATTTTCACTCCTTCGACCCCGATGTCTCCCCTTTGGACCATCGTCGGCTTTGGGAATTTTACCTTCAACCTTGCCTCATCCACCATCGCGCGTCAGGACAACGATTTCCTGCTGATCGAGGGAACCGGAACTCTTACCGGCACCGACTTCGAACCCACCCCGGGCAAATGGTTTTTCTCGACCCAAGGAGTTGCCACGGAGAGCAAGTTCAGTTGGTCATCCTCGACCACCGCCGTGCCGGAGGGCGGAACTGCGACGCTCCTCGGTGCAGCGATGCTAACGGGTTGTTTTCTTCGGCGCAGGCCCTCCCACTGATTCAATTTAGAAACCAAAAATATGAAACTCGCATCCCCCCCCCGGATGGCGCTTGTTGCGCTGTTTGCCTTCCCATCAGCGACCCACGCCGCATTGATTAATGGTTCAATCAACTTTTCCTCGGGTGCCGGCGGAGGGATCGTCCTCCAAGACTCGGCAGGAAACGTGACCACCAATCTCGCCGCCGCCACGGGAATCAAATCGTGGGTATTTGCGGAAGTAGAAGAAGGTTCTGGCTCGTTCGACAGCGTCCCCGATGGCGCAGTGGTCACGTTCTCACAACCCTGGGTTTTCGGACCTTCAACCCCCAAGACCCCGCTATGGTCGATCGTCGGCCCGGACAACTTCACTTTCAACCTAACCAACTCGACCATTGCTTTCCAGAATGGATCCTTCCTGGCCATCAAGGCCACCGGAACACTCACGGGCACCAGCTACAGCGCAACGCCGGGGATTTGGCTTTTCACGACCCAAGGAGTCGCGGCGGACGGCAAATTCAGTTGGTCATCGTCAACCGTGGCGGTGCCCGATAGTGGCACGACCTTAGCGCTTCTTGGCGGCTCGTTGCTAGGACTCTGCGGGTTGCGCACCTCACTGAAAACACCACGGAAGTCCGCGTCTATTCCGACTCCATGCGGGTGGGCATCCGGACCTCAGTCCTGTTCGCGTGGACCTTGCTAGGCGAGAAGGCACCCGCGATGGCCGATGAAGTCGGCCAAGCAATCGTTTGACCGCTGTTAATCGCAGCAGTGCCGGAACGATCCGCAGCTGCGCCTGCACGGCATCGCGCTTCAGCCAACTCATGGAGCCGATCACACAGGCTGTCATCGACCCACGCAGCCCATCGCGTTCATTCTCACTGGCAGCGGCTGTTAGCTCTGCACCGACTCCCACCACCATGGCCAATACCGGCTGCTCACCGCGCATCCCATACCAGAAAAGATTAATCCTCCGACAATTTGATAGTGCGAATAGGACTTACCCCGTCCCGTGCCTCAAACCGGTCAGCGCTTCGAGGGCGCGTCGATGATCCCTTCCGCAGTTTCCTGCTTGAGGCGGAGTTGGCCGCAGGCGGCGTCGATGTCGTGGCCTTTTTCGAGGCGCAGGTTAACGGTGACACCGGCGCTTTTCAGAACATCCTGAAACGCGCGGCAGTGGT
>JAYVEJ010000268.1:0-5240 GCA_043748885.1 Luteolibacter sp.
GATCCCAGCCACGGCGAACATGTGGGCAATCTCTGCGTCCGCTTCTTCCAAGCACTCACTGATCTCCATCAGCTCACGCCGCACGATGCGCTGCTGCTGCAAGTCGCCGCCATCCTTCACGAGGTCGGCACCTACGTCAGCCCGCGCGCCCACCACAAGCACTCGGAGTATCTGATTTTAAACTCGGAAGTTTTCGGCCTCGATCGGCTGGATGTCACCATCGTCGCGCTCGTCGCCCGCTACCACCGCCACTCCGGCCCGCGGCTCGATCACCCGAGCTACGCCGCCCTTAGTACCGACGACCGCATCCGCGTCTGCAAGCTCGCCGCTCTGCTCCGCGTGGCGGATGCGCTCGAGCGCACCCACGCCCAGCGCGTCGAGCATTTGGAAATCCGCCGCGAGTCCGGCAAGCTCCGAATCCGCCTGCCCGGCCTCGCGGATGCCGCCGTCGAGCGGCTCGCGATGGCCTCCAAGGCCGACCTCTTCGAGCAAGTCTTCGGCCTCGGCATCGTCATTGATGAGGATAATTGAAGAGAGATGCTGAAACGCTGAAAAACTGAAACGCTGAAATTTTTCCATGTCCATTCCCTATCTTAATCGCGAGCTCTCTTGGATCGAGTTCAACCAGCGTGTGCTCAATGAAGCCTTGCGCGACGACTTGCCATTGTTAGAGCGAGTGAAGTTTCTCGCGATCACCGCATCTAACCTCGACGAGTTTTTCCAAGTCCGCATCGGTGGCCTGATGTTGATGCGCCGCAGCGGTCGCAAAACGCCGGATGCCTCGGGCTACTCGCCCGCGCGGAACTTGATCGCCCTGCGCCAGCGCATTCTCAAAATGTCCGCCGATCAATACAGCCTGCTCGCCGGCACCATCGTCCCCGCGCTTGAGAAAGCGGGCATCCAGCCGCTCCATCCTCGCGAGCTATCCGTCGTGCAGGCATCGCAGGTCGCCGCCACTTTCGAGGATTTGATTTTCCCGCTGCTCACCCCGCTCGCGGTCGATCCCGGCGGTGCGCCGCCCGTCGTGCCCGCGCTGCAAATCACCGTCGCCTGCCGCCTGCTAGATATAGAAACACAGATCACCCGCCATGCGCTAGTGCCCATTCCTGAATCGCTGGGTCGCCGCGTCAATGTCGCCGTCGAGGGCGACAGGCACGCCTTCGTGCTCATCGAGGATCTCGTCGCCACCCATGCTGCACGGCTTTTTCCAGGGGAAATCGTCACTGCCACCACCGCGTTCCGCGTGACTCGCAATGGCGACATCGCCGTGCAAGAAGAAGACGCCATCGACCTTGCCGGTGAAATGGAAGACGTGCTCAGCGCCCGCCGTTTCGCCGATACCGTGAGACTGGAACTCCGCTCAGATGCGCCGCGCGATCTCGTTCGCGTGATCAAGCAAGTCACCGCCACCACCCCGCAGGAGGTCTATCGAGTCGATGGCCCGCCGGGGTTAGCGTCGTTCATGGAACTCGCATTTCTCTCCGGCTTCGATCACCTCCGCGACCCCGACTGGCCGGCTCAGAACTCGCCCGCCATCGCGCCCGGTGCTTCGATGTTTGAAACCATCGCCTCCAACGACGTCCTGTTATTTCATCCCTACGAATCTTTCGAACCCGTGCTCAGGCTGATCGAGGAAGCCGCCGAAGACCCGGATGTCATCGCCATCAAGCAAGTCCTCTATCGAACTGCTAGAAAATCCAGGATCATCGACGCGCTGATCAAAGCGGCGGAAAATGGCAAGCACGTCACCGCGCTGGTCGAGCTCAAGGCCCGCTTCGACGAGGCCCGCAACCTCGACCGCGCCGACGAACTCCAGCGGGCGGGTGCCCAAATCGTCTATGGCGTGAAAGGCCTCAAGACCCACGCGAAAATCTGCCTGATTGTGAGACGCGAGTCCGGCCACCTCCGCCGCTACGTCCATCTCGGCACCGGCAACTACAACGAAACCACCTCCAAGCTCTACACCGATCTGTCCTATCTAACGTGCAAGCCGGAGTATGGAAATGACGCCTCGTTGTTTTTCAATGCCGTCACGGGCCGCTCCAAGCTGCTGCGGTTCCAACGCCTCGTCCCCGCCCCCACCGCGATGAAGCCGACGCTGCTAGATCTCATCGCGGGCGAAGCGGAGCGCGCCAAACAAGGGCTGCCTGCCCGCATCATCGGCAAGGTCAACTCACTGCAAGACCCGGAAATCATCAACGCCCTTTACAAAGCCTCGCAGGCCGGCGTCGAGATCCGCCTCAACATCCGCGGCATCTGCTGCCTCAAACCCGGCGACCCGAAACACTCGAAAAACATCGAAGTCATCTCCGTGATCGACCGCTTCCTCGAACACGCTCGGCTGTTCTACTTCCACCAAGGCGGTAGTTCCGAAGTTTACATCGCCTCGGCGGATTGGATGACCCGCAATCTCGAAAAGCGCATTGAGTTGATGATTCCCATCGAGGAACCCGCGCTCAAACGTCGGCTCGTTAGAATCCTCGATGCCTATTTCCAAGACAACACTCAGTCCTCGCGGCTCATGCCAGATGGCAGCTCGCAACGCCTCATCCGCGGCAAAGGCCAGAAAGCATTCCGCGTGCAAGACCATTTCTATCAGCAAGCGCGCAACGCCGCCAAAGCCCGCGAGCACGAACGCGCGATGACCTTCGAGCCGCATGTCCCGGCGGAGTAAGGGGCAGGGACGTCTCGTCCCTGCTGCGCATGGGCGCGACGCCCACGCCCCCTATTGATTCGACTTATCAAACGCCGCATCAAACGCGATCTTGCTGGTCGGGAAATCCACGCTTCTAACGAACGCCGCCGCTTCCTCCCCGCCGTGGACGCGGTCCATGCGGATGTCTTCCCACTCGACGGAAAGCGGACCTTGGTAGCCCACGTCGTTAAGCGCGACGATGATATCTTCGAACTCAATATCGCCGTGCCCCAGCGAGCGGAAGTCCCAAAACCGGCGGGAGTCGCCGAAATTCGTATGACCGCCGAACACGCCGACCGAGCCGTCGCCATGGTTCCACCAGACGTCTTTCATGTGGACGTGATAGATGCGGCTGCCGAGATCGCGGATGAATTTCACATAGTCCACGCCCTGATAGCCGAGGTGCGAGGGATCGTAGTTGAAACCGAAACGTTTGTGATTGCCGACGGCTGCTAGAGCGCGTTGCGCAGAGGCGATGTCGAAGGCGATTTCCGTTGGGTGAACTTCGAGCGCGAAGTTGACGTCGAGTTTGTCGTAGGCGTCGAGGATCGGTAGCCAACGCTTGGCGAAGTCCTTGAAGCCCTTCTCATAATACTCCTGCGAAGTCGGCGGAAAGGCGTAGAGCGAGTGCCAGATCGAGGAGCCGGTGAAACCATTGACCACGGCGGGAAACTCATCCTTGCCGTTGCGGTCGGGCTTAGCGTTGAAAAACGCGCGGGCTGCCTTGCCGGTGGCGATCATTTGCTTGGTCGCCCGTTTGCGCACGCCTTCTGGATCGCCGTCGCCCCAGACTTCCGGCGAGAGAATGGCCTGGTGGCGCTCGTCGATGAGATCGCAAACCGCTTGGCCGACGAGGTGATTGGAGACCGCATAACAGGTGAGTCCGTGGTCGGCTAACAACTCCCATTTGTCCTTCACGTAGGATTTGCTAGAGAGCGCGGTGTCCACATCGAAGTGGTCGCCCCAGCAGGCGAGTTCGAGGCCGTCGTAGCCCATTTCATAGGCCAGCGGGGCAAGTTCGGCGAGCGGGAGATCGGCCCATTGGCCGGTGAAAAGTGTGACAGGGCGTGACATGGTTTTAGTGGGGTTAGACGGCGGAAGAATGGCTGAATCGCTTCCCAGAAACCAAGAAAAAACTCTGGTTGATCGCCCGTTAGCGGAAATCTCGAATGACCAAGCAGCCGAAATTGATCAAGAATTCACAAGCCAGCCCAAACCCTCGCCACGCTTGCAAACTAAAGTAGCCTCACAAGGGCTCGAACCTTGAATAACAGAATCAAAATCTGCGGTGTTACCATTACACTATGAGGCTTTTTGCCTGCGGCGGGCGCAAGCTAAACCGGCTTCCCCGGTTTTGGCAACTGGGAAAATGAATCAATGTCGCCAGAACTATGCGCCACGTTCGTCGAGGGAGTTGGACGTCAGAATTCACCACTGATTGCACTGATTTACTGATTTCAAGACCCCAAACCTAAGCCCAGTCCCGAGTTCAACCAGCTTCTTAATCTGTCAATCAGCGCAACCAGTGGTGAAAAATCAATTTTCCTGAGCCTGATCCTTGTCGCCGGGAGCCTAAGGCATTTCATGCCATGCTAGAGGGCTTTAAAATTACCCCGAAGCAGCGATGGACGGGGGTTAAGGATTCCGCTTGGATCGGCGGCAGACACAATTCATGGAACGGCTCAATCATCTTTTGGAAAACAACCGGGCCTGGGCGAAGTCGATCTGCGCGAATGATCCCGACTTTTTCCGCAAGCTGGCCGACCAGCAAAACCCGGAATATCTATGGATCGGCTGCTCGGACAGCCGAGTGCCGGCTAACCAGATCACCGGCCTCGCACCGGGCGAAATCTTCGTCCATCGGAACGTGGCGAACGTTGTGGCAGAGACGGATTTCAATGTCCTGGCTGTCATCCAATACGCGGTGGATGTCCTCAAAGTCCGCCACATCATCGTCTGCGGCCACTACGGCTGCGGCGGGGTGAAGGCGGCTTTGGAAAATTTCCGCCATGGCATGATCGACAACTGGCTGGCGGGAATCCGCTCGCTGAGCCGCGTCCACCGCAAGGAGCTGGACCTGCTAGAAACGGATGCCGCAGTGGACCGCTTGTGCGAATTGAACGTGCTCTCGCAGGCGCGCCACGTCGCCCGCACCACCATTTTAGAAGATGCATGGGAGCGCGGGCAGAAACTTTCCATTCACAGTTGGATTTACCGCCTGGATCAGGGCCTGATCACCGCGCTTCACGATCCGATCGACCGACCGATGGATGCGTGAAATCGGGCGGCGAGGAAATGTAGAATTGCAGTTGCTCAATCTGCCCCACGATGCATCTTGTCCGCGTCACAAGTGACGGGGGCGTTCTGGTTTCGACGGGATGTTTGACGCGCTGGTTGCACGTAGAGGTTGAACGGTTGGCCTCTTTAAAAAGCCGCTCAAAACAAACAAATGCAGACTCTAACGAGCTCGCACTGGCCGCTTAATTGACGACCACGTCAGAACCCCGACACCTGCTGAGGGGGATGGCGAACACCTAGCAGGCTG
>JAYVEJ010000269.1:0-13396 GCA_043748885.1 Luteolibacter sp.
CTCGGAAAATTCGACGCCGCCTATCTTTGCCGTCTGCCCGTTGCGGTGATCATCATCGACGGCCGCGTGATCGCCTTCGGCAATATTTGGCCCGGCAATGGCAAGCACGAACTCTCCACTGACTTGATGCGGCAGACGCCAGACGCACCTAACGGAGTGATGGACTGCCTATTTGTGAGCTTGATGCTGTGGGGCAAACAACAGGGCTACAAATGGTTCGATCTCGGGATGGCACCTCTATCAGGACTGGCCGGCAACCAGTTCGCCCCGCTGTGGAGCCGCATCGGCGGGCTGATCTATGACAAGGGCGAGGCGTTCTATAACTTCAACGGCCTGCGCGCTTGGAAGTGCAAATTCCAACCCGTGTGGCTGCCCCGCTACCTCGCGATTTCTAACGCCTGGGACCTGCCCGCCGCAATGCTCGACATCACCACGCTCATCGGGAAATCATCCGCGCGACCCCGCAGCGATGGTGGCGTGGCAACTTCCGATCCGCCATGACCGTCTCGAAAAATGGGCTCCTCCGCCGCGCCCTGCTAGGGATCCAGCTCGTGTTGTTAGCGCCGATCCTGTGGTTTCTCTATCACCTCATGATGCCGCGCAACTACACCAGCACCAAGGCCGAGGTGCTGCCGTTGCAACTCTCCAGCGGCCCGTTCGAAACTCACTACTACGCCGCGAAACACCCGAAAGGCGTCCTTATCGTCGCCACCGGCGACGGCGGCTGGTCGGGGCAATGGGAAGAGCCGGTCGCGCTTCACGCCGCCGCCGCCGGTTACGCCGTCGGCGGTTGGGATTGCCGGAAATTTGCCGATACCCGCAGCTTCGACCAAGCCAAACTCACCGAGGCATTCAATGCCGCCGTCGCCGCTGTTAGGAAACGGGCCGGACTTCCTGCGGATAGCCCGGTGTGGTTCACCGGCTGGTCCACTGGTGCAGAATGGTCACTCGCCGCAGCGGCGAGTCCGGATCGCGAGAAGCACCTCGTCGGCATCCTCGCAGCCGCTCCCGGCGACCGCAGCCGCTACGGAATTTCCAAAGCCGATCTGCTAGGCGCACAACCCACAGGCTCCGGCACCTATGCGTTAGCAGATCTCGCGTCCGCCCTCCACGGCATCCGCATCGTCCAATTCGCGGGCGAACTCGATCCGATAGACGATACCGAATGGCTCCGCTCATTGCCTAACGGCGCACCTCACAAGCTGGTGGAAATCCCCGGCGCACCCCACGACATGGACCGCGCTGGCGACCGTTTCCTCGCCGAGTTCGACATGGCGATCCAGTGGATGCTCGACACGCCCGCTGGGAGATGATCCTCATCACCCCGGGAAATGCAGCTCACGCCGGAAGCTGCGGGTGATGCCGACTCGCTGGAACGCCGGAATCTCTAACAATGCGGGCAGCCCGGCCAGTGGGTCTTGGGGATGGAGGCTGAAGCCGAGAGTGAGCGGCGGCGCGAATAAGTTAGAACGTGCCAGCACATGGCGGAGAACTTCTGGCAGCAACTGGACGGGCGCACCGGGAAGATGCAGCGCGGCGAGGGTCAGGTGACCTTTATGGATGTTCGCAAGGCACGCGGCGACGATGGTTTCGCCATCCATCAACAGGACCGAGCAGCGCGAGTCGAACAAGGTGGGTTCGCCGCGGCTAGCGGTGTGAAAACCGTGGGCCAGCTTCGATTTACTGAGCGGGCGGTCGTCCCCGCAAAGCACTTCGTGGAGCGGATCGAAATGGGAGCAACGCGGCGCGGTGGCGGGCAGCGGGGACGGCTGCGCGGGGTGCTTTTCTAACCACGAGGTAATGTCGGGAACGGCAGCGGAGTGATGAGTCAGGGTGGCCTCGTGCTGGAACGCGGCCTGCAGCAAACGCTCTGCCAGCGGGTGGCCTTCTGGCAGATGGGTGGACGGTGACAACCAGCGTGCGGCGGGCACTGCGAGCTGGATTTCCGTGACCAGGGCGATCAGGAAATCCGTTTCCGCCGGGCTGTCTGCGAGGTCTTCTAACATCGCCCACTCGAAGGTGGCACCGACTGGAGCTTCACCCACCGCCGGGATTTCTCGCCAAAAAACCGCACCGACCAAGCGCTCGACCGGGTGATCCTCCACGGCCACGAAGCCGTGGACGGTGCCCTCGCCCGGTAGCGGTGGTGCGGGCGGGCAAAGTGCCACCGCGCGGGCGATCTCGTCCGCGTGGGCGGTGCGGTATGTGGGTGCTAGGGAATCGTGCATGGGCATCAAGGAAGTTCCGGCAGAATTGCCGCCAGCAAATAGAGCGGTCTCATCCTCACGGCAAACGAAAAACTTCTTAGTCACTCCGATGGGAGCCTAACAAGGGACTGCTGGAGTTTTTAACCACTGATTGCACGGATTAACAGATTAAGAGGCGGTTCCGAGTTTCCGCGAAGGTTGCTGTCTTAAAATCAGTGAATCAGTGAATCAGTGAAATCAGGGTTCAATGGTGATGTCCTCCTCCCTCAACGACCTCTTGCAAAGGGAACCCTGCCGTCACTCCTGGGCGGGCTGCGGCAGCAGTTTGGCCACCACCACTAACAGCACGGTGACCACGCCGCCCAGTGCGAGCCATAGCCAAGGTGAACCGGCGTCTGGTGCGCTAGGTCCGGGTGCATCCGGCTTGAGGATTTCCTCGTCGCCTAGCGTCGTGGACTGCTGAGCCGCGGCCATCAATTCGTCCCACATCAGGCGCAAGTCGTATAACGGTGGTGCCGCCTCGGAATTTCCGTAGCAAAGGACGAGCGGGGCGGTGTCCGCGAGCTTGGCGGTGATGGTCGGTGCGGCGAACTCGACCGTGAAATCGTCGAGTCGGACGGGCGGGTTGTCGCCATTGTCGGTTTCCAGCGTGATTTTTGCGGGTACCCGCCGGTCTGACAGGTTGAGGGAGAATTCTGCCGGACCGCCCGTGTGATTCCTTGTCCAATCCGTGGAGCTGAGGACCGCTGTGCTCGAACCCTGGCGCTCGATCTGTGCCACGAACCGGCGGGTGAACAAGCCGGTCGATGACTTGGCCGAAAGTCTGGTGACTGGCAGACCATCGAGTGGCAGGGTGATTTCCCAGCGCGAGACGGAGGGACGCTCAGGGTCGTTCTTTTCGGAAACCTGCGAGGGCTTGAGGACTCGTGTGGACTTGGTTGGCCTGACCAGATAGGGGAGCTGTTTGCCATTTTGCACCAGCCGGAGATCGCCGAGATCGGTTCGGCACGCCGCGAGCACCCGCGCGTCGAGTTCGATCCCGATCACGCCGGGATGGTCGAATGCGACTTTTCGCTGGCGGGACCATTTTGCCAAATCAATGGCAGTGCCGGAAGACTCGACGCCGGGTAACGCGGGCGGAGCTTTGAAATCAGCTTTGGAATTCAGGACTGCGGGCGTGGGGGACCGACCGCTTACCCGTCCCAAGCTCCCCCGCAGCGTTTCGAGATCGTAACTGGGCGGGGAAGCTACGCGATTGCCCGCGAGCAACCGATAGGTTCCAGCTTGCGGTGCGAAAAACGCCAGAGATGTCGGATAAATGCGGACTTCAGCGCCTGTGATGGTCAAGGGCGGGCTGTCTTCATTGCGGAATGTGGCCACCAAATATCTCGCGGCGATTCGCCGATTAACTGGAATGGAGAGTTGCTCGACCGAAATCGCACGCTCGCCGGTGACCCGATAGAGTGTGCCGCTGCCCAAACTTTCCATGCGGGACTCGCCATTTTGTTGGAGTGCGGAGAATTCCAGCTTGCAGGTCCGGCTGAAAACCGCGTCGGGGATTTCAAACCGAAGCTCCGCCACGTCTAGGTTGCGGGCACCGAGGTCGAGAGTCAGACGGGTTTGTCCGGGAGCTTCTTCGCGAGCGCCCAGCACCGTCCGGAGCACGTCGGTCTCGGGCTTTTCCCCCGCCACCACGACGCGGACGCCGGTGAAAGCAATGGGCACCGAGCGGTCGTCATTCACGGTGATCCGCAGGCTTTCCCTTGGTCCCGGCGGAAGGGCGATTCTCAGGCGTTCGGCTCCGGCGGGTTGGCGGAAGATCACCTCGTTGATGGGCGGTTGCCTCCACTCGCCGTTCCGATTCCCGCCTTCGATGCTCACGGACTTGAGGAATTCCCGGGCAGGGGAGACCAACTCGATTCCTTCAATCGCACCGGGGACTCCCGAATCGACGTCGATCACCGTGTTGCTGCCTGCTAGGGCGACCTTGAATCCAGCGGCTTCCTGCGGGCCGCTTTTCCATGGTCGTGGCGAGTCCACGAGATAGGGAGTTTCCGACTCGGTGGTCGCCAGCAGCCGCAGGTCTCCCAGATCCGGTCGCGACACGTCGAGCACTGCGGGCGGCACCTCGATCCGCATGAGTCCTCCTCGCTCGAGGTGGTACGGAGCCTCCCACTCCCAAGCCGTCCAATCCTGCTCCGCTGCGGCCAAGCTGACAGCAAAGACTAACCATAATGTGAGGGTTGTTTTCATGATGCTTTCGGCCGGTCGAAGAACCGTTGATAGAGAAACGAGGCGATGAAGGCGATCACCGCCACGCCCACCAGTGCGCCGATGCGGAAGATGTTCTGGATCGCCGCCAAGTCATGCAAGAAGACCTTGAGCAAGGTGACCACTAGCAGAAGCACGGCGGCATAGCGCGCATACTTCGATCCCTTCCAGAAACCGATTCCTAACAAGCCCAGCGAGAATAAGCCCCAGGCGATGCTATAAGTCATATCGCGCGCGAAATTTCCGCCGAACTTGAAGGCGATGCAGCGGTAGCCCGGCGCGGTGAAATAGTCGGCGATCTCGATGTTGAGCAGTACGAAAAACAACACTCCGCCGCAGGCATACAGGACGCCCTGCGGTTGGAGGGATTTCCACCGACCCGCCGGATCGGTGAACCAATTTCCCCCGGCGAATTGCGCCAATGCGACCAGCCCGTAGGCATACAAGTGCCAGTTAAGGATCTCAGTGCCGCTGCGCGGGTAGTCGGTGAACACCGCCGGATTGAGCGTCAGCCGGATGAAGGAAATCGCTAACAGCGCGAGGCCGGTGAGTTGCAATCCGGGATGCGCCACCCGCCGGAAGAGCCATAACAGCAACGCTCCTTCGATCGCCCAGCTCACCGTGATCCATTGGCGCGAGAACTGGATCGGGAAAATCAGCGTGATGAAGAACAGCGCCACTCCGCCGAACCACGCCACGCGGCTGCGTTGCTTCTCGTCCATTCCGGGAAATTTGCGGAGGATCGCGAACAATCCTAACAACGCCGGGATTGCGAACGCCAGTGGCACCAAGCCCATCATGGAGTTAGGAAATGCGCGTTTCACTAAATCATGGACCAGCAGGAAATGCCCCACGCCCGCGAGCGCACTGGCGATCCACGGCGCGGACTCGCCGGCTAACGTCTTGCGGAAGACGAAGGGAAGCGCGAGGAAAAGCCCGTAAAATCCCAGATACCACAAGAGCGCGATTTGCGGGGAACCCGGTTGAAAGTGGTGCGAGTGCCAAACGCCCTCCACCGCCAGCGTCCCCACCAACGCCACAAGCACCAGTGGTCCCTGTTTCCCAAAAATCGCCAGTCCTGCTAGAAGCGCGGTCATCAGCAACGCCACCCCGAACACCGGCGACGGATCCGCCACCGGCAGTCGCGACAACGCCATCACTAACAGCGCAAACGGCAGCGCAGCGGATGCAACCGGCAGCAGTGCGGCTGCCGAGATTTGACGCAGCCCTCCCACCGCCGTTTCCCGCGATAACCACCGCCCGGCCAGCGCAAAGATCGCGGAAAATCCCGTGATCACCCCGAGAAACGGCAGCAGCGAATCCACCTGCGTCGGCACCCGGAATAGCCACAGGCCCGCCACGAACATCGTCAGCGCGAGCGACGCCAATACCGGCATCACTGCGCCCGTCGCCGCTGCTAGAGCGATCACTAGCAGATTGGCAATCAAGATGCCGACCCACACCAGCAGCGGCACCGGCGAGAGTGACATCACCGGCATCAGCATCATCACCAGCACCAGCGGCGCGAACCACGGCCCGGCTTTGAGCGGAATCATCCCCACACTCGACGGCATCCGGCGGGATAGGATCACCGGCACCACTGCGTGAAGCGCACCAAAAATTAGATAGAGCGCCAACGCACCGGGAAGGTTTTCCGCCGTTAGATAGCCGTTGGTCCACGCCGCGAGATGCAGGAATGTCAGCCCTGCGGTGATCAATTGCGCCAGTCCGAGCCGCGGTCGGAGCAGCACCACCGCGATCACCGCTAGATTGACCAGCAGCAGAAAACCATAGAGCAAGCCGTATCTCGCGGCCACTTGTCCGAAATCTAACATAAGCGCTGCGAACCACAGCGCCACCGCCGCCAGCCCAAATACCACTCCCGCCGTAAGTCGGCCCGGCCCGCGCCGTCCGAGCCAGCCGCCTGCTAGGAATAGCCCGATGAAGAACAACAGGATGCCCATCGGGACCAGCGTTTTTGAATCCTCGAAATAGCGACCGGCGGTGAAAAACTTGTGATACCAGCCCATTTGCATCAGCACCGTGCCGAGCGCCGCGGTGATCGTTAGAAACCGCCAGCGGCCATGCCGGGACACCGCCAGCAGCCCGATGTCTAGCAGCGCGATGTAGCCGAAGAGTCCGAACACGGCGTCCTGCCCGGTGGATAGCAAAATGGGCGTTAGAAATCCGCCGAGCATTCCCAGCACCGCCACCACCAGTGCATTCAGCCGCACCGCGATCAGAAACGCCGCGAAGGTGATCAACGCCATCAGCCCAAACGTCGTCACCGTTCCAAACGCCGCGAAGTGATAGATCGCGTGCGCCGCGAAACTCACACCGTAGAGGATCAGCACACCCGTCGCTAGGAACGCTTGCGCCAGCACTCGGTAGCGTTCTAACCGGTGAACCAGCAGCCCGCCGACCAGCAGCCCGCTGCCAGTCACGAATCCCAGCGCGATCCGCACCGGCGGAGGAATCAGGTTGTTTTCAAACGCGTATTTCACGAAGAAGATCACCCCGAAAAACATCGCCACCCCACCCAACCAGGCGAACAACTTCACGCCCATGAATTTCTCCAATGAGAACGGCTCCTTGGGTTCCTCCGGCACCTGCGCCGGCATCTCAGGTTTTTTGGCATCGCCATAATCCACCAGCATCCGCCGCTCCGGCAGCGGCGGCGGCGCAGGAACTTCGGCTCTGCGCTCGTCCAGCCAGGCGACCACGTTAGGATCCGCCGCAATCCGCCGCTCCTTCACTTTCACCCGCTCTAAAATGGGTTCCGGGGCGATTGGCTGCTCGACTGGCGGCGGCGCGGCTCCGCGCTTGAGTTCGCGCATTTCGTTCTCCAGCGATTTCAACCGCCCGAGCAGCGCCTTCATCTGGTCGCGGGCTTCCCTCGCCTCGCGTTGGGCATTTCCCGATTTCGCCAGCGCGACGATCGGCCCGATCAACAACCAAAGTCCGAACAAAACTAGCAGAATAACAATTCCTTCCATGGCGATGGCGGACCCTAACCAGCCCGTCTCTAGCTGGCGACCTGAATCTCCGGGGCTACCGAGGCGTCTTCAACAGAATGCATTCAACCACAGATGCACAGGATGGACGCAGATGGAGAGGATAGGATGGAATCGCTACCAGGAAAACTATCAGAAAATCTTCTCTTATCCCATCTTCCATCTGCGTTCATCCCGTTCATCTGCGGTTCAATTCTGAAAAAGTGCAGCTCCGTCATGCGGGTAGAAGTTCTTTGAAACTGGCCAATTTTCATTGCTACGTTTTTGCAATTGTCCTTGCCAATCTGATGGGGATTGCGCCTCCTTCACAGGTTCGCTCCGGCGGACGGAGGCTTAGAAACCTCGCACACATAGCGGTTAGCAATGACCGCGAACATTGCTGCCAACCCGACCAAACGGCCGGGGAGGCAGCGGCGCATGTCCAAGCTGTCTCCCCGGAGGTGGCCAAAGGCCGTTGCGGTCGACTATGTGCGGCTTTCTAACTCCCCGTCCACCAGGAAGGACTCCGTCTTAGTCCTCTGCAAATTGTCCTTCCTGTTATTCACCATGAAATATTTAACGACATTCTTGAGCTTGGTGCTTATGTCGATGGCCTTCGCTCGCGATTTTCGTCCGGCATCGCATCTGGAAAACATTCCCGCCTACAATTCCTCGATCCAGGAGTGTTACGTTTTCGAGACGGCACCCGGCGTCGCCTACACCGTCGAGGTTTCCAACAATCTATCGAACTGGACGCCACAAGACGAAATCTACGGCCTCGGCGGCGAATACGCCGTCGCCATGCGCGAGTTCACCCCGCCACCGCCACCGCCGCCGGGCACCCCGCCTGCCAATCCGCCGACACTTGCCACCAACGTCAGCCTCCGGCTCCAGCCCGCATCCGGCACCGCGGGTGGTGTCGTCGTCGCTTGGCGCTCGCTCGATCACGACGGCCCGATGATCGTTAGAATCGCCGCGGAAATCGATCCCGGTTGGAACCAAATCCCCATTTTCTGGAACCGCTTCGCCGATTATAATTTCTACTTCTGGCATCCCGGCGTGGCGGTCGCCCCACCGGCAGTAAACTCCCCGCTCGGCCCCAAGGACAGCGCCATGCTCGCCGTACTCGAAGCCAGCGTGCCCGCCATCAATCAACAAATTGCCGCGTCGATCCTCCACTCCCGCAATGCCCCGCCGCCCGCCCCGCCGGACCCGGACTCCAAGCGCTTCTGGCGCGTCAAAGTCGATTCGAGCCTCGACACCGACCAGGACGGCAGCCCCGACTGGGCTGAGTTTGAAATCGTCGCTCGCGGCACTGGCAGCATGGTTCCCGGCGTCATCGGCGATGCCTTCAACTCGGACACGAACGGCGACGGCATCCCGGACGGCCAACAGCTAGACACGGACGGAGATGGCACCCCTGATGCCTTTGATCCTGACCCTAACGACAACACCGCCTTCTATCCGCTAGGTCCCATCCCTCGCTACGCCCTCTTCCCTATCCAAGACACTACTGGGGCTGGTGCCTCCCAGCCGTATGAAGTTCTCCAAATCAACGACAAGAGCCGTGTTCTCTATCGAAAAGCCACCTGGATCGCCGGAGTCTGGACCCCGTTGGCACCTCCCTCTAACGGCTCCTCAGGTATGCAACTGTTAGCCGGCGCTTATGCCATCAATGACAACGACGTCATTATTGGTAAGGGGCGCTACGAGCTCCGTGCGGATCCCGAGTATCTAACCAATCTGCTCTACTTCTGGAGTAGCCCACAGGCCGTGCCTCTACCGGTGAAGCAAAACGCGGATATCAATCAAGCCTACGCGGGTGATTTCGTTTATCCCTACCTCAGTGCCAATGATCCCACCCGCAAGACCTTTCTATCAAATGATGGCATCTTCACGGGCGTGACTCGAAAATGGACAGCCGATGCAGACGGAAATTTCAGCGAAAAAGACGTCCACTACAGCACTTGGACTCTGCCCACCGGCGCCGGCAGCCTCTCCACCAAAGGCCCAGTTTCGCAGGAAATGCAATTCCACAAATCGCCCGGACTCAGTTGGAACTTTAAACCGGATTTCACACCTAACGGAAAGGTCTTCATCCCAGCCGCACTGCCAGATTTGCCCTTCCAGCCACTCCAAGTTTTCGCAACGCCGCAGGGAACCCTCGCCTTTCCAGAATCAGATACCGCTGGCAGTCCGAAGCTTTTTACCCAAGGCGCGTGGAAGGATGCCCCACTCTATCAGCACGCCACCGACATGTCGGATGACGGCATCGCCATCGGTCGAAGTCATGACAACCTAATCGCCCCGATTCTACTCAATGGCAAATGGACAGGTATCACCCGCAGCGCCCCCGGCCTCACGGGCATCTGGACGGATAGCAATGTGCGGCTATCTAACACCACTGCCAGCGGCTGGATTCTCGCCCAACACTCCCCCGTTGCCACTGACAAAGCCGCCGTCTTGTTGCCGATCCGAATTATAGAATCCCCTCCAGATCCCTCGTTTTTAGAAGCGACTGGTGTGGACGCCTATTCAATCAAAAGCGAAGATTCTGGACCCGCCGTGTCGAACAAGATCTGGATCATGGCACCATCTGGAAGCGGATCCACGAAGGTGCAGCTAAAGTCGCCGCTAAATGACAAAACGCCCTTGGAGTTGTCCGCCGATGGAATCAAGTTCGACGATGGCCCGAATATAACCCTCGCCGCAGACAACCGGAAGTTTGACATCACTGCCAGCAGCTCAAGTAACTCGGGAATGGAGATTCCGCTGACCATCAAGCTGGGAACCGTGGAGACGGTGAGCCGTCCCATCGGAGTGAAAGTCATGAAGCGGCGAACGATTAAGGTCAGCGTTCACCCAGTTGGTTCGCTCGTTGAGGGGAAAACTACCAATGAACCCGATACGGTGCCTACCAAGGCGCAGCTCGATGAGTTTTTAAACAAGGTATATACTCCACAGATTAATGCGGTATTCGATACAACAATCGTCCCACTTCGGAATCTGGAGTGGGACAAAGCGACCCCGGCGGACTTCGGGGCAGCGGATCCGAACAACTATATCTCTGTTGGTAACGGTTGGTTAGACACCAACGGGGGCGATCAATATAACGAAGACACCTATATTCGCGACCAGCTTAATGATGCCACCGCAGACATTAATATCTACATCCTCGGCGGGGGACGGATTCGCACCGTTCTCACTTGGGACAACACGATCAGGACCGTCAAGTCGATCGTACTTGGGATGACGCGAGTCAAAGAGAATACGATCTTCATCGACGGAGATATCGGTTGGTATCATGGCCTAATAGGCAATGATACCGGTATGGAGCAGCTCCGGACGATCGCCCATGAAATAGGACACTGTTTGGTAGGAGAAGGCCATGCAGACACGGGAGATTCCGCCGTAAAGTTGAAGGGATTTAACCCAACGAATTTGGTTCAGGAACGTCTAATGGTATCCGGGAATCTCACCCGCAAGCCCGTTGCCGGATTCAGGCTAGTCAAAGGGGAGTGGGATGAGGCGGAGAAGTGGATGAAAAAGAGGCTCAATGGAGATAATTAATCATGAGATCTGTATATATTATTTTTGCATTAGTGTTTTGTTCTCATGTCTTCGCGGACATGGAGATTATCTGGAATCTTGACAATAGGAAAAAGGAAGCAACTCATGTAGATCTCTGGAATGCCAATCTTAAAAAGTCGATGGCAATGCAAAGCACTGAGAAAATTGAATTCTTATCATTGGGACTCAGGGGAATGGCACACAGAAAAACAATGAATGATTATTCCCCAGAGGTTGATTCGGTCTATCAAAGTATCCAATCCGCCCTTATTTCCATTCCCGGTCATGCTGACTATTTCGTAAATGAAGTCAAACAGGCGAAGGCTCATGCTCTTAGCCCAGAGGAACTCAGTGGAAGGGATGGCAAAATTTCCTGGTCTAACTATAACAGAGTCCGGTCAGAAGCGTTTGATACCTTGGAGCATCTACCGAGTGTTGAAGCCGTGCGTGCTGTGGGCGATTTTTTAGATGACGAGGAAGATCCAAATGCTTTGCGTCCCGGAGACGAAGCGACCGATACGCTCGGACCTGGTAGTAACAGTGGCCTTGCAACCATGGCCCTGAGGAGTCTTATCCAAGACGATCCGGTGAAGTCGAAAAATGGCTGGCTCGAACTCGGAGAAAAAAAAGCGTGGCAACAGTGGTATGAGCAAATCAAACTTGGCAACCGCACGTTTCGCTTCGAAGGAGATCCCACGGAATATGACCTCAACGGTCCGGCATCTGGCCAAAAACTCGCCCACATCACCCGCGACCGGAAGCGGGATGCTGAACGGCAAGTCGGCCGCGAGAGAACCTCTGGGTCAACCGTCGTGGCCGAGCCAGCAGTGGCCAGCAAGCCCTCCAAGTCGATGCCTGTCGCGCTCGTCATTGCTGGCCTCGTTCTGCTAGGTTCTCTGGGTTGGTACTTCCGAAAAGGGCGGGAACGTGAGGGCATTTAAATCAACCTCCCATGAGATTGGCCATGGGCTTGTCGGGGAAGGTCATCCAGACAAGAAGGCGTTCCCGGCCCCGCGCCACTTCCCGGAACCAAACACACGGCAATTGATGTACATCCGCCCGAACTTGGACGTCTCCTCTCGCCTGCGAGTCAAAAAAGAATGGGATGAGGCGGAGAAGTGGATGAAGAAGGAAGAGCTAGCAGGACGGATGCAACCATGAGAACATTATTGATAGGTCTATTCCTTGGGCTATTAGTCAGATCGCACGGGCAAGATTGGCATATGAGATGGGATCAATCCGGTTCCACTTGGCATAATAAATGGATAACTACACTTGATGCTTTGGGCAGTTATACCGAAGTCGAGCGGCTTGAGATTCTGGGGGCCGCAGTTCGTGTTACCCCTCCACAGCAAAATAGTGAGAAAGAGGAAATTTTTAATCGTGCGCAGAAGCTACTCCTAGCCATCCCTGGCCATGCGGACTATTTCGTTAATGAAATCAAACAAGCAAAGGCTCGTGCTCTTAGCCCAGAGGAACTCAGTGGAAGGGATGGTAAAATTTCCTGGTCTAACTATAACAGAGTCCGGTCAGAAGCGTTTGATACCTTGGAGCACCTACCGAGTGTTGAAGCCGTGCGTGCTCTCGGCGATTTTCTGGGTGACGAGGAAGATCCAAATGCTTTGCGCCTCGGAGACGAAGCAACCGATACGCTCGGACCTGGTAGTAACAGTGGTCTTGCAACCATGGCCCTGAGGAGTCTGATTCAGGACGATCCGGTGAAGTCGAAAAATGGCTGGCTCGAACTCGGAGAAAAAAAAGCGTGGCAACAGTGGTACGAGCAAATCAAAGCTGGCAACCGCACGTTTCGCTTCGAGGGAGATTCCACGGAATATGACCTCAATGGCCCGGCCTCCGGCCAGAAACTCGCCCACATTTCCCGCGACCGGAAGCGGGATACTGAACGGCAGGTAAGCCGCGTGAGGACGCCAAGATCAACCGTCGTGGCAGAGCCAAGGGTAGCCAGCAAGCCTTCCAAGTCGATGCCCGTCGCACTCTTCATTGCTGGCCTCGTTCTGCTAGGTTCTCTGGGTTGGTACTTCCTGAAAGGGCGGGGTCGGCAGGGCTTTTGAAGCGACCGCGATTGCATTCAACTACAGATGCACAGGATGGACACAGATTGAGAGGATGACCTAGTTCAGCTATCAGAAACTAATTTCCTATCCCATCTCCCATCTGCGTCCATCCCGTGCATCTGCGGTTCAATTCTGAAAACCGCTTCATATCTCCATGCCGCAGTGCTTTCCGCAGGCACGCAATATGCTGTTGCACTCGGGTAGTCGGTTTCCTAAATTCCGCGCTTCACTCCCCATCATAACCGCATGAAACCCGCAAAACTCCTTCTCACCACCGCCG
>JAYVEJ010000270.1:0-1919 GCA_043748885.1 Luteolibacter sp.
AGCCACCCCGGTCGATCTCAAATGCGCCTCCGCGCGCACCCGCCTGACCACTGCCATCACCGACCTCGGCGGCAAGCAAGCCATCCAGGCCGGCGGCGCATTCGGCCAGCAGACTGAGGATCAGGGCATCCTTCGCGACGAACTGGAGGAAGAACTCCGCGACATCAACCTCACCGCTGCCTCCATGGCCGAGGAAACCGCCAACCCCGCCCTCATGGAACGCTTCCGGATGCCCCATGGCCAAAGTGACAACGACCTCGCCGCCAGCACCCGTGCCATCGCTGCCGCCATTCGCGAACTCGCTCTCAATGACGAGTTCGAGGCCCACGGCCACCCGCCGGACACCGCCGGCGATCTCGAAGGGCTGGCTGACGAATTCACCGGCAGCGAAGGCGAGCAAGGAGCCGCCCTCGGCAACCGCGCCGGAGCCACCGCCGCCATCCCGGTCGCCCTACGCTCCGGCAAAGGTGCCATCAAAACCCTCAACGCCATCTTCCGCCGCGTTTACAAGGGCAACATCGAAGTCCTAACCGCTTGGAACACCGCCAGCCACGTCCAACGTGTCCCGCGCACCGTCACTCCCGCACCCGTAGTCCCGCAATAATCTCAGAGTCAGCTTCCTCTCCGCCATCGATCATCCAAAACGGCGCGCCATCTTTCAGGTGGCGCGCTATTTTTATTTTAGCGCTCAAACGCAGTGGACGCTAAATTTGTTTTTTGAACCTGGGAACTGGTCCTGCGGCCTTTTCGGTTCTTTTGACAAGTTCACCGGGAGAGACACCCAACGCGTATCCAATCCTCGCAAGGGTTTCCAGTGATGGGATTCGTTACCCCTTCTCCATATAGGTAATGAATGATCTGGCAAGCCCCGTGCGAAGGGACAGCTCATTCATGGAGATTCCCCTGGCTTTTCTCAATTTAATCAACTCTGTCGCAAAGGATTTCGCGACTATCTCGGCCCATTTTCCAACCTGCATGTCACAAAAAATGACCCGGCGTCTCCGCGCGTTCGCCTCCACTATTGAGGACTCATCGAATCAAAGATTCACACCATCTTTCTTGACGCCCAAGATTGCCAATTCATAAACGATGGCATCGCGTGTCCTGCCTTTGTTAGGCTATGACGCTTTGGCTATCATTCTGAATCCCCCCTCCTATGACCCAATTCCTGAAATTCGCGATATTCCAGCCCATGTCTTTCGCCTTGCTGGGTGGCTTGTTACCGTTGCACGGCCAGGAAATGGTCGCCCCGGTGTGGGATGTGGAGATTCCGGTGCCGATTTCTGATGGGACGCCATCCGAGCCTGCTCCGAAACCTGTGCCTATTGATTTCACGGTTCTCACTTCCCGCACCCAACGGATGCAGGTGACCGAGGCTCCTGAAATGACCGGTCTTCCGCCGATCAAGGGAACGATCAATGTCACGGTGCAAATGGTCGCGGACCCTGGCTTGCCGGATCCTCCTGCGCCTTTGCTCGCGCTGCCACCGAGTGATCCGGTGGTAATCGCTCGGATGAAGGAACTCCGCGAAAATTACCATGACACGGAATTGGTTTTTCTATCGGCCACGGTTTTTGACCATTCGCGGACGCTGCTGCGGATTCATCCGAATGGGAAATTAGAAGGCGAGGTTACGGCTTGGTCCAATATAGATTTCAGTCACTTTAGCGGATTCTCCATGTATCGGGTTCACAACACAGATGGCACGTTTAGTGACTCTGGTTTATTGATGGGAATTGGTAACACTGATACCTATGGAATGCGCGAGCGACTTGCCCGGCATGGTCATGATTACAATCTCCCGGAAATCCCTGAATTGCCAGATCTTGCGATCAGCGGACCGTCGTTTGTGGTAGTCGGAGGTGAGACGAATGGTGAGGCGATGGACACTTTGTCTCAAGTGCATGATTTATACCGGA
>JAYVEJ010000271.1:0-1918 GCA_043748885.1 Luteolibacter sp.
TTTTGTTCATAACACCCTACCGAGTGGCAGGGTTTTCAACTCAACACCAGCCCGCTTTTTCGCCGCAAGTTATGTCTTCCTGTGGGACGGCTGTGAAAATAAGAAGACAAACAGAAGCCACCAGTCGGTCGCCGCGCCGGGCGGGAAGAGACAAGCTGAAGCTTGAGTTCTGGATTGCGCGTCTGAGCATTTCCCACACTGGACAAACTGGGCGGGGGCTGGCATCCCTTCGGCCTTATGTCTGAGTTAGCGAAAGCCTATGAACCGCAAGCGGTGGAAGCCAAATGGTATGCCGCTTGGCTCGCCGGGAAATGTTTCGAAGCCGATCCCGCGTCCGCGAAGGACGGTTACTCGATCGTGACTCCGCCGCCGAATGTCACCGGGATTTTGCACCTCGGCCATGTCCTGAACAACGCGCTGCAGGACATCCTCGCCCGCCGCGCGCGGCAAAATGGCAAGGAAGTGTTGTGGCTGCCCGGCACCGACCATGCCGGCATCGCGACTCAAGCGCGGGTCGAGCGCGAGGTGCGTGAGACCGAAGGCGTGAGCCGCCGCGATCTCGGGCGCGACGAGTTTCTCAAGCGTGTTTGGGATTTCAAAAACAAACACGGTGATATCATCATCAATCAACTCAAGCGCCTCGGTTGTTCGTGCGATTGGAGCCGCGAGCGTTTCACGATGGACGCGCCCTACACCGAATGGGTGAGTCATGTGTTCGTCGAGTTATTCAAAAAAGGCCTGATCTATCGGGGCAAGCGGATGGTGAATTGGTGCCCAGTTTCACTCACGGCATTGTCCGATGAAGAAGTGATCATGACGCCGCAGCGCTCGAAGTTATACTTTATAAAATACCAACTCACCGACGCCCCGGGTGAGTATTTAGAAATTTCCACCACCCGGCCGGAGACTTTGTTAGGCGATGTGGCGGTGGCGGTGAATCCGAATGATCCGCGCTTCACGAAATATCTTGGGCGCAAGGTGTTCCGACCGTTTCCTCATGCGGAGATTCCGATCATTGTGGACGAGCATGTAGATATAGAATTCGGCACCGGCGCATTGAAGATCACTCCGGCGCATGATAAGGCGGACTTTGAAATCGGCGTGCGCCACGGACTTGATATCATCGATGTTTTAACTCCAGATGCCCATATCAATTGCCCGGAATGCCCGGAGCTACACGGGCTGGACCGGCTCGTTGCCCGCAAGAAGGCGGCGGCGATGTTAGAAGAGATGGGCTTGTTAATCCGAGTGGAGGAATACGAGAACAACGTCGGCTTCTCAGAGCGCGGGCATGTGCCGATCGAGCCGCGGATTTCGATGCAGTGGTTTCTAAAATACCCATGTGTCGGCGAGGCTGCCGAGGCGGTGGCAAATGGTGATATCAAATTCCGCCCCGAGCGCTGGGCGAAGACTTATGCCCACTGGATGGACAATCTTCAAGACTGGTGCATCAGCCGCCAGCTCTGGTGGGGTCACCAAATTCCGGTCTGGTATCGCAAGGACAAGCTGGAGGATCTAAAGAATGCCGAGTCGTTAGATACTTCCCATCTTTCCCATGGACTCCTCTATGTCGGCACTGAGCCTCCCGCTGACGCGGAGAATTGGACGCGCGACGAGGATGTGATGGACACTTGGTTTTCCTCGTGGCTGTGGCCATTTGCGACGATGGCCAACGTCGGTGAGGAGACTGCGACGTTGAAAAAGTTCTATCCGACGGATGACCTCGTCACCGGCCCGGATATTATATTCTTCTGGGTTGCGCGGATGATCATGGCGGGCTTCGAGTTCACCGGGGCGCTGCCATTTAGAAATGTTTATTTCACCACAATCATCCGCGACTTAAAGGGCCGCAAGATGTCGAAGTCGTTAGGTAACTCACCCGATCCCATCGACTTGATGGAGAAGTATGGCGCGGACG
>JAYVEJ010000272.1:0-13375 GCA_043748885.1 Luteolibacter sp.
AATCGATCGGCTTGTTAGGAAGCGTGGCCGCCGCCTTCCGCGAGCGCTGCATCGAGGGCATCCAGGCGAATGAAACGCGTTGCAACGAACTCATCGAACTCTCGCTCTCGATGGTCACCGCCCTCGCCCCGCGCCTCGGTTACGACCGGGCAGCCGCCATCGCCAAGGAGTCCGTCGCCAGCGGCCGGACCGTTCGGGAGATTTGTGAGAGTCGGTTAGGTGAACTCGGGCTAACAGCACACGAACTCGGCGAATTGCTCGATCCCGCGAGAATGAGCGGGGACTACACCTAGCTGGAGTGCTGGAAGCTCTGCTCCAGCCATGTGGTGGATGGAAGCTCTGCTCCATGCGGCGCGGAGCTCTTCCTAAGGGGGATGGGCGTCTCGTCCATGCCGAAGGGAGGAGACCTCCCTTCCCCCTACTTTTACCCGTCCGGCAGTGCCGAAACCGCCGGGTTCTACATCGGCGCACCCTCATTTCGAAGCTGGGTCAAAAGCTCCCCGGCTCTTTCTCTGCTAGCCCACCCTCCCTCGGACTTCATCAGGACCCTGCGATACGACCGCACCCACCCGCAATAGGATTTCTCAGTCGCAAAACTGCGGTGCTTCAGGCGACAAATGTCACTGACCTTCCGTAGAACGTCACCGCTTGTAATAGGTCGCCAGTCGTCTAGCAGCGGTCTCCGCTAGGCGACTGGAATTGTAATAAACTTTTTGCGGCAATTTCCTCGCCAGATCCCGCCCCCAGCTATACGGCTGGATTGTGCACCGTATCCGCCATCACCCTCCCGCCAACTCCCGTAGAATGGCACTTCCAGCGGGCCTTGCTATACGACTGTTATTTCCCGCCAGTCGTATAATAGGAAGTTAGGCCGCTTCACACGTCATGCCCAAACCGAAGTCCAAGTGGAAGCTGGTCACTGAGTATCCTGTCACGGAGTATCAGTGCGGCATTCGGGCTGGCGAGAAAGTGAGATTGCGGCAGGAGATTGTGGTTCGAGACCATCGTGGCCAGCCGACTCGTGTTCACCACGCTGGCGAGATTTGGACTGTTTTGAGTGGTTCAGCAGAGCCGCCGGTAGATGTCTGGTTGAGGCAGCCTGACGGCGAGAGACACACATGGAGCGACGATGATGATTTTTGGATTTGGTTTGAGAGAGTCACAGACAACGCAGCCTAACATGCGCTGCAGCGAACCGCTCCGTGCGTCACGGCATTTGCTTCCGCCGCCGCCTTTCCGCCCGCCATGCAGGTGCCGCGCCGCACTCCGCCGTCGCTGAGCTTGGGGTCGTTAGATGTCCTCCGCACCACTTGACAACACGCACGCTTTTCCGCACGCTTCGAGCATGACTTCACTTCCTGTCACCCAAGCCCGCTCCAAGCTCTACCAACTCCTTGACGAGGCGGCTGATTCTCACGAACCCATCCAGATTACCGGCAAGCGTTCCAACGCCATTCTCGTGTCGGAGGAGGATTGGCGCAGTATCCAAGAGACGCTTTACCTGGTCTCGATTCCCGGTATGCGCGACTCTATCCGAAAGGGCATGGCCGAACCGCTCGCCAAAACCTCCACCAAAACCGGCTGGTGAGTTGGTCGATCACTTACACCAAACAAGCGCAGAAGGACGCCAAGAAACTTGCGTCTTCAAACCTCAGGCCTCAGGCACAACGTCTTCTCGACATCATCGCGAAGGATCCGTTTCAGAATCCGCCGCCCTACGAAATACTCATTGGAGATTTGGCTGGAGCCTATTCCCGCCGCATCAACATCCAACATCGCTTGGTGTATCAGGTCTATGACACGGAGCACGCTATCAAAGTCGTCCGGATGTGGACTCACTACGAATAATCCGAACAAGCGGTTAAGCGTGACCGTGCCGGGGATGGATAAGGAATCTTGATGGGAGGTCGGAGGCGATGCCTGTCCACGGCGCTTGCGATTTTCAGATCGGGCACTATTCTGCCCCCAACCAACCCAAAAAATGTCCGACACCCAATCATCCCCGAAAATCACTGCTTACCTGAAAACCTTCTGCGGCTGGAGCGAAGGCATCCGTGCGATCATGCGGAAATATGAGCTGCCTTACGAAGAGAAGGACATCATCAAGAATCCTGCTTTCCGTTGGGAAATGGAGCAACGCAGCGGGCAGTCGCTGTCGCCGTGTGTGGAGATTGACGGCCACATGTTGCCGGACATTTCCGGTGAGGAAGTGGAAAAGTGGATGTTGGAGAACGGCTATTTTGAGGCGAACGATGCCGCGCCCGATGCGCCGATTAATTCGTCTTGCACCGATGAGCAACACGCCGAAATGGCGATGGGGCGCTCGCCGGTTCCGGGAAAAATCCGATTTCTCGACTGATACAGACAAATCCCTCGGCCTGAGGCATTTCATCCCTAAGCAATGATCTCTCCCGCAAATGCATGGAAACAGTGGCTGGCCGAAAACGGTTCGCGACTGCTGCTGTTCGCCCGCGGTTGGAGCAATTCCCGCCACGATGCGGAGGATCTGGTGCAGGAGGCGATCCTGCGGATGTGGCACCACCAAGCGGACAAGGGCAACGCGACGCCCGACCTACCGTTAGTGTTTTCGACGATCCGCTTCTGCGGGCTGAACCACCACCGCAGCGAGTCGCGCCGCCGGAAGCGGGAAGAGTCGGTGATCTATCTGAACGATTTCCAAGACGTGTGGCTTGATCCGGTGCTGGAAGAGGACGAGGAGGCGGTGATTTTGCGGGAAGCCGTGCAAAACCTCAGCCAAAAGCTACGCGAAGTGGTGGTGATGAAATTCTGGGGCGGGCTGACGTTTTTGCAGATTTCGGAAACGCTCGCGATTTCGCCTAACACGGCGGCGTCGCGCTACCGCTATGCGTTAGAACAACTGGCGCACGAGCTGCGCCGCGTGAAGGAGGACCGCCATGCAAGCGCCTGATCCTATCGAAACGATTCTGGCCCGCTTGATGCCACCGGCCTTGAGCGAGGAAGGGCAATCCGGGATGGATGCGATGATCGACGAGCTGGCAGGCCCGTCTAACATCGTCGGGATTTCTTGGCTGAGTCGTTGCCTGATCGGCGGCGGGATCGCAGCGGGGATTGGTGCGTTGTTTGCAGTTTTCCCGATGATCCAGAAGGGGCCGCAGTCACCGGTGGCAGCGACTTCCCCAGCGGGATTTAGTTTCGTCAGCGGATCCGACCGGATCGAGTCGGTGACGGATGAAGGCTGGCGTGAGGATTCGGAAGGCTCGGCGATGCATGCCGTGCGGTTTAAATCCGTGCAGGAAAACAACGTGCGCGACAAGGAAACTGGGATGCTTGTCCAGATTTCCGAACCCCGCGAAGAGGTGCTGATGATGCCGGTCAGTGAGTTTTACAAAGGACCGGTTCTGAAAAAACCCGTCCTAGGCGCAATGGCCGAAATCGCGACTCTGCCGACCGAAAACAACGGCCCGCTGCGGGTAGTCAATGTCGCCGAGAAAAGCGCCAGTTTTTCCGCCGCTGAGGGCAAGGCCGTCGTCCGCCGCGAGGGGGAGATTTATAAAGTAAAAATCAACGGGCCGAAGGATGAGGTGATTTTCGACGGCGACGTGTCGCTGGCTGATAAGCCCGACAAGCTGCCGGTGGATTGGCACCGGAGAATCCAAGTGCTTTGCCGCACACTCGACCAAGCGCTCGACGGAAATATGATGCCCCAGCGGCAACCGCAGCCGCGCGTCGTTCCGCCGGTGTCCCCGAAGTTGGAAAACTAGCGGTCTGGGAGATTTATCAAGGGAATGCCTTGCGTTTTGCAACTCGGCTTCCCATCTTCCGCCCCATGCATCCTGACGTGGCGAAGCTGGTTGAGGCCGGTCGCATCCCCAAACCGGTCGGCGAGCGCCTTTCTCAATTGGCTCCCGGAAACTTTTGTGTTCATAAATCATTCGGTGCCGGTAAGGTGATCGACTGGGATCTGTCTGCCAAAAAAGTCACCATCGACTTCGAGAAATCCGCCGGTCAAACGATGGAGTTGCAGTTCGCGTTCCAGAAAACCGAATGGATCGGCTCCGATGATTTCCGGGCGAAAAAGATCGAGCAGCTCGAAGAACTCCGCACTCTTTCCAAAAGCGACCCAATCGCCCTGGTGGTCCACCTCCTCGAAAGCCACGGCGGCAGCATGACTGGCGACGCCCTGGAAAAAGAACTCTCGGGTGCCGTGATCCCGGAACCCGGCTTCAAAAAATGGTGGGATGCCACCAAGAAAGCCCTCCGCGAAAGCCGCCTCGCCGCAGTTCCGCAGAAGCGCACCGAGGCAATTGTGCTCCGTGTCGGCGACCGCAGCCCCGCAGAAGCGCTTGTTGCCGATTTCGAAGCAGCCCGTGATATCAAGGGCATGATCCGCGCCTTGGAAGCCATCGCGGCGGACATCGGTGCCTTCGAGAAAGATACCGAAGCCCTCAAACGGCTCCTCAACGACATCGACGAAGGCGCGAAAAAAGCCGCCCGCGTCCAGCTCGGCCAAGCGCTCCAACTTGTCGCCGCGCGCGATGAAGTCATCGGCTCGTCCAAGGCGCTCGAACTCGATCCCACCGCCGTCCGGCTGTCAGACTTGTTGCTTTCCGCCGATCCCACTCGCTTGGCCGAGGAGGCCGGGGCGCTTCCATCCGGCCGCCAACGCGCCGTTTACGAAGCTTTTCCGAATGCGTTCGCCGAGGATTGGGTGAGCAAGATCGTTCAGGTTTTCGACCGCGTCGGTGCCCGTGGCGTCACGGAAATCGCGCGGATTTTGTTGGAGCGCAATTCGATGCCTGCGCTCGTCACTCACCTTCGTTCGGCGATCGCCCGCCGCGCCCTCGGGCCGGATGCGTTAATCTGGGTTTGTCGTGAGCGCAAAGGCGCGGCGCTCGAAGTTTTCAGCGCAGATGTCGGTGCCTCGGTGCTCAATTTGCTAGAGAACGACCATCTATCCGACGGACCGCGCAAGACCTCGCGGCTCCAGACGCTGCTCGGCGATGACAAGACATTGCTAACCGACCTCGTCGCCATCATGGACATCAACGAGACCCGGAATTTTGCCCGCCGTTTGCTTGACTGCCCGGTTTTCGGCGACCTTGAGAAAAAATCTTTGATGGCCCGCATCATCAAGTCGCGTCCCGAAACGGCCGAGCTTGTGAGTGGTGCCAACCACAAACGCCCGGACGAAATCCTCCTCGTGTCCTGGGAAAGTCTTGAGAAGAAAAAGGCCGAACTCGACGACATCATCCGTAACAAGATCCCGCAGAATCTCAGCGACGTCAAAATCGCCCGCTCCTATGGCGACCTTCGCGAGAATTTCGAGTATAAGTCCGCGAAGGATTTGGAGAAATATCTGGGTCACCGCCGCAACGCGCTCGACAAGGAAATCAACAACGCCCGTGGCACGGATTTCACCGGCTCGGACGCCAGCAAGGTCAACATCGGCACCATCGTCACGCTAACGGATTCCGCCGGGAAGGAAATCGTCATGACCGTCCTCGGCGCGTGGGACTCCATCCCGGAAACCAAAACCGTTTCTTATCTATCCGAGGTCGGTAAGGCTCTCGTCGGCCGCGAACCCGGCGACACCGTGCAGATTCGCGATGAAGTCACCGAAGTCATGGAGACTCTAACGATTCGCTCGATCCGCCCCTTCAATCCCTGAAATTTCAAACCCAGCCTTACCTAACCAAATAGAAACTGATATGGACTATACCACCATTGTTGAAATCCGCGGTCGCGAAGTGATCGATTCCCGTGGCAATCCGACCGTCGAAGTCGATGTGCATCTCGAAGGCGGCGCGATCGGTCGCGCCGCAGTCCCATCCGGCGCTTCCACCGGCGAACACGAAGCCGTCGAACTCCGCGACGGGGACAAAGCTCGTTTCCTCGGCAAGGGCGTTCTTAAGGCGGTTGAAAACGTCAACGCCGTGCTTGCTCCAGCGCTTCTCGGCTATTGCGCCACCGAACAAGCTTCCATCGACGCCACCATGCTCGCGCTGGATGGCACCTCGACCAAAAAGAATCTCGGAGCAAACGCCATCCTCGGAGTTTCTCTAGCAGTTGCTAAAGCCGCTGCCTCCCAGTTAGGTGTGCCACTTTATAAATACCTCGGCGGCCCTAACGCCAAGGTGCTGCCCGTCCCGATGATTAACGTCATCAATGGCGGTGCCCACTCGGATGCCCCCATCGACTTCCAAGAATTCATGATCGTGCCCATCGGCGCGCCGACTTTCCGTGAGTCGATCCGCTACGGTGCGGAAGTTTTCCATTCGCTCAAAAAAGTCCTTCACGACCTCGGTCTCTCCACCGCCGTCGGCGACGAAGGGGGGTTCGCGCCGACGCTCAAGAGTGCCGAACACGCGATGCAAGTTCTCTGCCAAGCGATCGAAGCCGCTGGTTACAAGGTCGGTGAAGACATTTCCTTCGCCCTCGACGTCGCTTCCTCAGAATTCTTCGACGCCAAGCAAAACGCCTACGTCTTCAAGAAGTCCGACAAGTCGGTGAAATCCGCCGAAGAGCTCGTCGCCTTTTACGCCGATCTCCAGTCGCGCTATCCGATCATTTCCATCGAAGACGGCTGCGCTGAAAACGATTGGGACGGCTGGAAAATCATCACCGACAAACTCGGCAAAACCACTCAACTCGTCGGCGACGACCTGTTCGTCACCAACGTCGATTTCCTCAGCAAGGGCATCAAGATGGGCGTCGCCAACTCGATCCTCGTCAAGGTGAACCAAATCGGTTCCCTAACGGAGACCTTCGACGCCGTCGAACTGGCCAAGGAAAACGGCTACACCGCCGTCCTCAGTCACCGTTCCGGCGAAACCGAAGACAGCACGATCGCCGATCTAGCAGTCGCTACCAACTGCGGCCAAATCAAGACTGGCTCGATGAGCCGCTCCGACAGGATCGCGAAATACAACCAACTCCTCCGCATCGAGGAAGAGCTGGGCGATGACGCCGTCTTCGGCATCAAGAAGCTTAAAGTGCTTCATTGATTCAAGGAGCGTGGGCGTCTCGCCCACCAGTCACTCCAACGGCGGACCCGCAACGGTCCGCCGTTTTTGTTTCCCTATCAACGTGCACCAAAGTCCGGCCACTCTTCTTTCTGGCTGCCTTCGCTGCGCATGAAATCCGCAGCGAGTTGATCGCGAGTCAATTTCCCTTCGCGGGCAAACGCCGGAAAGATTTCCTCACAGATCCACCGTTGATATTGCTCGAAATTAAGCTTCGGTGGCGGCGGATGGTTAGAGAAATCTGGGAACTCAAGATCTAGGATGTTCATGGAATCATGCGGATGAGATTGTAGGCGTTAGAATCCGCGAAACGCTCGCAAAGCTCGCGGAGATGTTTCTCTGTCATCGCGTTTTTGTTCTCCTTAAGAAGCAGCCGGATGTCGAGCATGTCTCTGCCATCCCGCTCTTTGTCGTCCTTCAATGCATGAAGCTTCATGGCGAGCAATGACTCAAAATCAATCACCGGCATGTCGCAATGCCTGCCCGTTCTTTGATCGGTAGCGGCCATTTTTGCGAATGTTTCAGCGCTCACCCACAATAGATCGACTGGCAACAAATCAAAATGCTTCGGGTGTTGGAAACGGGTGGCCATCGTCTCGAAAACGATTTCGAACCCAAGTGATCGCATGAGATCCAATGCGCGGGATTCGTCAGCACGGGAACAAACCCAATCGATGTCATTGGTGAAACGCGTGTAGCCATGGTGACAAACCGCCCAGCCACCAGCGAGCAGGAGGGGAATGCCCTCGCGCTCGAAGGATTGATAGAGTGAGTATGCAAACTCGGGGAACATGGGCTATTTCTAGAGCAGCCTTGCCCGCAGCAACTCGGTGACTTGCTTCGGGTTGGGTTTGGTGGCGGCGGCTTTCATGACTTGGCCGGTTAGAAAGTTGAGCAGCTTTTCGTTGCCGGCCTTGACGGCGGTGGCTTCGGTCGGGTTATTAGCGATCACTGAGTCGCAGAGACCTTCGAGTTCACCGGCTGCGGCGGGTTTGAAACCGAGTGAATCCGCGATGGCGGCGGGGTCTTGTGCCGGGCTGTCGAAGAGCACGGTGAAGACTTCCTTGGCTTGGCTCGCGGCGAGCGTGCCGTTTTCCACGAACAACAGCAGCGCGCGGAGTTTCTCGGGGACGACCGGGCAATCATCAATGCCGAGGGCGCGCTCGTTGAGCATTCCTAGCAGGTTGTTGATGATGAAATTGGCGACCTTCTTGCCGGGGATGGTGGCATCGGTGACAGCCTCGAAATAAGCGGCGAGGTGTTTGTCGGACGAAAGGACGGACGCGTCGTAGGCGGTGACACCGAGGTCGTGCTCGAAGCGGGCGGCGAGTTGGTGAGGCAGCTCGGGAACCAGCGGGCGGACCCTAGCTAACAGCGGCGCGGTCTCGATGGGTAGCAGATCGGGGCAGGAAAAGTAGCGGTAGTCGTGGGCGTCCTCCTTAGTGCGCATCATCTGGGTTTCCCCACGATCATCGTCCCAGCGGCGGGTGGACTGGATTTGCGGGACGTTGCGGTCCATGTCCTCGGTCTGGCGCTGGATCTCGAAGTGGATCGCGCGGCGGATGGCGGAAATGGAGTTGAGGTTTTTCAGCTCGACCTTCTGGCCTAACGGCTCTTCGGGTTTCCTGCGAAGTGAAATGTTCACGTCGCAACGGAGCTGGCCTTTTTCCATGTCAGCATCCGAGACGCCGCCTTGCTGGAGGATCATTTGCAGCGAGCGGACGTAGGCGAAGGCTTCCTCGCCGGACTCGAGATCGGCCTCGGTGACGATCTCCATCAGCGGCGTGCCGGCGCGGTTGAAGTCGATGAGCGACGAGTTCCCAAGGTGAGTGGATTTCGCGACGTCTTCCTCGAGGTGGATGCGGTTGAGCCGGACCTTCTTGTCGGCGTTGACGATGCTTTTGCGGGCATCCGTCGGGTAGCAATGGTCGTAAAGCGGAACGCCACCACCGATGCAGAGCGGCAGGTCCATCTGGGTGGTCTGATAGTTTTTCGGCATGTCCGGATAGAAATAGTTTTTCCGGTCCCACTTGGAAATCTCCGGTGAGCCGCAGTCGAGCATCAGTCCGGTGAGCAGCGTTTTCTCGATGGCCTCGCGGTTGAGGACGGGCAGCGCGCCGGGCAGGCCGAGGCAGACCGGGCAGGTGTGGGTGTTAGGCGTGTCGCCGAACGAGGTGCGGCAGGCACAGAACATCTTGGTGTTCGTTTTGAGTTGGCAGTGGACTTCGAGGCCGATGGTGACGAGGTAAGGCATTGGAGAAGAAGTTGATAGTGAATGATTGATTGTTGAGAGGAAGATGGGATGCGCGAACTCTTTGTCTTTCCATCAACTATCAACTTTCAACCATCAACAGGATTCAGAGATGGAGATCGCGCAGGAGTTTTTGGATTTTTGGGTCGGCGAGGGCTTTGGTGAGCAAGGGGTGCCGCAGGAGTGTGTCGAATTTTCCCTCGCGGGCAAGGGTTTGGAGAGCCGGATCATCGACGATGATGGCGCGCGGGATCGGCTTGCGGGTTTTGGGATCGATGACGGGTTGGTGCGGCGACTCGGATTGGGCGGCGATGAGCTTGGCTAGATTGATGCGGGCGGGTTGGGTGAGGGGATCGAGGGCGGCGAGCCATGATGCGGGCAAGGCGGCTTCGATCAAGGATTTGAGCTGCTGGCTGTAGCCGTGAGTGGCGATTTTCTTGCCGGTGGATTTTTCCGAGTAGGCGCGGACCTCGGCGACCGAGCCGCTGTGATGGACGAGCGCGGCCCCGATAATGCAGATGAGCGAGGTGGGAATCAGGGCGAGCAGAAGGCGGAATCCGGTCGCAATAAATGAGCGGGGATTTTCTCGTTCTTTGGATTTTCCAAAAGGACGGGTAATTAGCGTGGCAATTTTGCGGATGACGAAAAATCCAGTTAGGAACGCCGCGACGGGCAGACCGTTGGTGAGCCAAGGCAGGGATTTGCCGGTCCAATCCACGGAGAGCGTGGGCGCTTTTTGCCACACCAGAAATCCGAGCCATGCGCTGAGGCCAAGGACGATGGTGCCGACGATCATCCGGGTCATCCCGCGCATTAACAAGAATCCCGCGCAGGCCACGAAGATGATGAGCACGGCCGTGCCGAGGCTGAGCTGGGGGATGGAGTCGGGAAACATTTGGGGAAATGCTGAAGGCTGAAAACTGAAATGCTGAAAGGAGAGAGCGAAGCAGCATTTGAAAATTTCAGCGTTTCAGCTTTTCAGTGTTTCAGATTTTGCTGTCTAAGCAGATGATCCGTCAGCACCAGCGTCGCCATGGCTTCCACGATCGGCACGGCGCGGGGGAGGACGCAGGCGTCGTGGCGGCCGCGGCCTTTGAGTTCGGTGTTTTCGTGGCTGGCGGTGACGGTGTCCTGCTCGCTCATGATGGTGGCGGTGGGCTTGAATGCGACGCGGAAAATGATGTTCTCGCCGTTGGAAATACCGCCCTGGATGCCACCGGAGCGGTTGCTGGTGGTGCGGACTTGGCCGGCTATCATGCGGAACGGATCGTTGTGCTCGCGGCCAGTTAGAAGCGTGCCGGCGAATCCGGAGCCGATCTCGAAGCCCTTGGTGGCGGGCAGCGAGAGCATGGATTTGGCAAGGTCGGCTTCGAGCTTGTCGAAGATCGGCTCGCCGAGGCCGGGCGGGCAATTGCGGATGACGCACTCGATCACGCCGCCGACGGAGTTGCCGTCGTTGCGGATGGTTTTGATGCGGTCGATCATGGTTGCGACCATCGCGGGATCGCCGGTGCGGACGATGTTGGACTCGATGTCGGTGGCGGTGACGGTTAGCGGGTCAACGTCGGCGTTGAGTTCTTGGATGGATTTCACCCAGGCGAGGATTTCGATGCCGGGGTGAAATGCGTCGAGCACTTGGCGGGCGACTGCGGCGGCAGCGACGCGGCCGATGGTTTCGCGGGCCGAGGCGCGGCCGCCACCGGAGGCGGAGCGGATGCCGTACTTCGCGTCGTAGGTGTAGTCGGCGTGGCTGGGCCGGTATTTTGCGGTCATTTCATCGTAGGCACCGGGGCGTTGGTCGGTATTTCTAACGACGATGGCGATGGGCGAGCCGAGGGTCAGGCCGTCTTGTAGGCCGGAGAGGATTTCTGCGATGTCGGCTTCCTTGCGCGGAGTGACGATTTCCGATTGGCCGGGGCGGCGGCGGTCGAGTTCGTCTTGGATTTGCTCCCGGCTAACAGCGATGCGCGGCGGGCAACCGTCGATGACGACACCCACGCCACCGCCATGCGACTCTCCAAAAGTGTGGATGCGGAATACATGGCCGAACGTGGAAGACATGCGCGGAGGTTAGGCAACGAGCGGCGGTGGGCAAGCGGGAAGGCAGATTGCGAACCGGCAACGATATTGCCGTTTGAGCAGAGGAACTCCGGGAGTTCAGTGGCTCTTGAAGCGGGCTTCGTAGGCACTGTGAAGGCGCTGATGCAGCGCTTCGAGTTCGCCGAGGTTCAATGCCCCAAGAATTTCATCGGAGCTCACCTCAAGGGCGAGGAACTCCTCGAGCGTCTGGATTTTCCCGATCCACAAACCTTCGACGCGACCTTCGACCCGACCTTCGACCCGACCCTCGACCCGACCCTCGACACGACCTTCGACACGACCTTCAGCTTTTAGTTTTTCTGCGACAGACATGGCGTTCTTTTCAAGTTCGGGATTCGTCGAGAGGCTATGATAAATTTTTTCCACGTCAAGGTCACTGTCGGCGTGGAGGGCGTAGAGCACCATCAGTCCCAGCAGGTTGTCGGGAAGCTCATAGGAGGGGAAACCGGCCAACCATCGGAAGAAACGCAGCAGTTCCTTTCGCCGGGCGAGCTTCATGAGTTGCAGGACGACTTGCATCCGCGTGTCATTTTCCCCGGATGCAGGATCGTAGCGGGTCAGGTCCAGCAGCGCGTGGTGGAACTTCGGAAGGAAGGGGAGCAAACTGGCGGCGATTTCTTCAGGCAACTCGAAGAGATCCTCAAAAGCGGTGGAAATGTGCCATGAATCCGGGCCTTGATGGAGAACCATCGGAAGGACGGGTGGAAGCGGAAAGCCGTGTGTCTTGTGATGTCGGGTGAAAATTTCCGTCATGTAGCCGAGCGTCCTCAGTGGCATGGTTGGATCTGGAGTGCTTTGATGCTCGAAAAGGAGATAGAGTAAGATTTCCCTCGTGCCGATTCGGACAGAGAACAGCAGATCCGAATGCATCTGCTGGAGGCTGGATTTTACGAACGAACCGGGAAGGACTGTTAAAGTTGACCAGTCAATCCGGGCAACGAGTCCAGGCGGCAAGTGACTCTTGAAAAACGCGGTGGCGTGTTCCGGTTGGGAGAAGACGGCTTTGAAAAAACCGTCATGGGTATGGGCGGCGGGAGTGAGCGGTTCTTCAGAAGGTTCCACGAGGCAAGATCTATTTCCCACCCTTCATGGTGGCAAGACTCCGCTTCACGGTTTAGAGAAATGCCATGCAACTGAGGCTGCCCCAGCGGGTGATCGAATTTCCCCGGCGACCGCTGGTGATGGGGATTTTGAACGTAAACGACGATTCGTTTTCCGGCGACGGGACGCTGGATTTTGACATGGCTATCGCACTCGCGCGGAGCCAAGTGGCGGCGGGAGCGGACATAATCGACGTGGGTGCGGAAAGCGCACGGACGAACCGCGAGGCGATCCCAGTGGCCGAGGAACTGCGGCGTTTCGCGGGATTTATTGCACGGTGGGATGATGTTTGGGAAAACCTAACGCCGCGCGACCCACTGCAAATTTGGCCGCCGGTTCTATCTGCTAACACCTGGCGATCGGAGGTGGTCGAGCAGGTCTTGCGCATGGGGAAGGTGGAGTTGCTCAATGACATGGGGGCATTGCCAGATGATAGAAACGCCCGCGCTTGTGCAAATCACGGCGCGGCCTTGTTGCTGATGCACAGCGTCGGCGAGCCGAAGATCCCGCATTTCCAACAGCAATGGGGCGATGTGATGGGGGAAATGGAGCGGTTTTTTGAAAAAAAATTAGAACTGGCATTGTCCGCCGGGCTAGCGGTTGAGGCGCTGATCCTCGACCCCGGGATCGACTTCGCGAAACAGCGTGATGACAACCTAACGGTTTATCGAGAACTGGAACGCTTGCAGCGATTCGGTCGTCCGGTGCTGGCGCCCGTCTCGCGGAAAAGGGTGATTGGGGAAGTTCTTGGCCTGCCGGATCCGGCCAGCCGCGACGCCGGGACGATCGCTTGCATCAGCGCGGCGATGTCGGGCGGAGCGCAAATTTTCCGCGTCCACCACGTCGAGGCGGCGTGGCAGGCGGTGAAAGTGCTCGATGCGGTCGCGAGTTAAGGCAGTCGACCTGCTCTGGCCGAAGA
>JAYVEJ010000273.1:0-1916 GCA_043748885.1 Luteolibacter sp.
GGCCGGAAGTCCCTAGCAGCCAGAGATTCAACATCCCGGCGTAGGGCGTGCTCTCCGCCGCGTAGCCTAACTGGAACTCCACCGCCATCGCCACCACCGCGAACAACTGGATTGCTAGAAACGGATAGACGAAACTGCCGCGCCGCAGGCTCTGCCTCAGCTCCTTCGCCGTCATCGGGTCGAATCCCTCGGGCAAGTCGTTTTTCCATGCAGCGTCCAATGCGGGGAAACCGTGGCAGCCAGTTTCCCGCAACGCAAGCCACTGGACGGGTGACGGCTTCTGGGTATCTTCCCGCCATGGCTATCGAAATTCGCAATGTCCTCGGAACCTTCCTGCAAACCTGCTCGCACGAGCCACTCACCGGCTGGAATCGCGACGGGTGCTGCCGCAGCGGCGCGGGTGACCACGGCGTGCATGTGGTCTGCGCGCGAGTGACCCAGCAGTTTCTCGAGTTTTCAAAAATCAGCGGCAACGACCTGAGCACACCGCGTGCGGAGTATGGCTTCCCCGGTCTCAAGCCGGGAAATCAGTGGTGCTTGTGTGCCGCCCGCTGGCAGGAAGCATTCGAAGCCGGGTTCGCACCCGGCGTGGTGTTAGAGGCGACCCACGAATCCGCATTGGAGTTCATCGACCTCGCGAGCTTGAAGGAGCATGCTTGTTAGGCTGAGCTGTCCGCGTTTCCAGATAGCGCCAACACAACCAAGCCAGCCCCCACGAGGTGAGGCCGAAGACCGCCAACCGCAGCACTTGCCAAGGTCCAGTTAGAAGCCACAACCACGGCAACACGAAGCCGAGAAACAACGGCACCGGCGTGTGAAATAAATACAAGCCGAAGCTCAAGCGACCGACATGTTGCACCGCCGGGTGATCCAAGATTTTTTCCCGAACCCCGCTGAAGCCGGCAAGGGTGGCGGAGATCAACCCCGCGAAAGCAACCGAGACCAATGTCTGTTGGAAATAACAGAACCCAGCCAACGGGCGCTCCATGACGTTGAAACTGTAGATCACCGCATAGCCGGCGAATGCGAGCCAAGCCGCGCGTGTTAGACGTTTGTCGCCCGCCTGCATCCCACGCTCTAGCGCAAGCGCCAGCAAGGCTCCGGTGCCGAAATAATCCATCGCCGTGGCAGTGATCGCCTCACTGTGGAGGATTTCAGGAAACCGCTGCGCCAGGATCACCCGGGACAATGGAGCCAGCACCACGAAAGCTAGAAACACCGGCCTTAGCAGTTGCCGTGGGGTCAGGAAAACCACTAACGGCCAAACCAGATAGAACTGCACCTGCAGCGCCAGTGTCCAATAATGCGCCGTCCCCGATGGCCATCCATCCATGTAGGCCATGTGAAAATTCGAGATATGCCCGAAATAGTAAAACACATACTCGCGGATGTCTGGCGCACCGACGGCGATGGCAAACAACATCGCCGCATAACAGGGCAGCAAGATCCGGATCAGCCGTCGCTTTTGAAAATGCAGGTAGGCCTTAGCCCGCCAGCTCTTGCCATCGCTCTCCGCCGCCGTGCGTTCGTGCAACAAGATGCGAGTGATTAGAAAACCAGTTAGGGTTAGGAAGAAGAATAGTCCAATTTCAAACGGCCAAGGCCCGCGCCAATTTGTGGGCACCCAGTGTTGCCACATCACTCCCAGCACCGCAAAGGCCCGCCAACCGTCGAGTTGAGTATTTCGAATCGCCGCCAACTGCGGCGGAGGCTGTCATGAAGCCGTCCCGGGCGGCAAGTGCAATGCCCGTGGATGAGTTCTCCCACCCAGAGTGCTGGAAGCTCTGCTCCAGCCTTGGCAGATGGAAGCTCTGCTCCATGTGGCGCGGAGCTCTTCCTCTTCCCTGCCACGAAAGAGCTCCGCCCCGCATCCGGCAAAGCCGGGCCGATGTTAGTCTTCAGCTCCACTCAGACCA
>JAYVEJ010000274.1:0-1915 GCA_043748885.1 Luteolibacter sp.
ATCCCGAGTTCTTGTTGATCGCCGATTTCTTTACCCAGCAGGTTTTTAAAATAGTCGGACTCTTCCTTGCCGAGGTGCAAACCAGCGACGAAATCTTCATACATCATTGCGACGGCCATTTTCGCGCCTTGGCTCATGATGGATTTGCCAGCGGGATTGTCCCACATCTTGCGGACGGTCTTGGCGAAGGATTCGTCCGGGGCGTCCGCAACTTGAGAGGGCGTGGCGGGTGTGGTTTCAGTGCGGTTCTTGGTCCTCACTGGCGGGGCTATTTCATCAGTGGAAATCTTGGCGACTGTTTTCGAAGCAGACGGTTTTTCCCGGACTTCCACACTGGGGCGCAACGCCGAGATGCGTGATTCTTCGATAGCGACGGTGATCAAAACTGACACGGCGACAAGCCCGACGGCATAAGAGGTTTTCATGTTGGGCGACATCAGAGGACATCCGCCACCGCAGGGCCACTCTATTTTAAAAGCGATTTTCCAACCTGCTTGGCCCTAACACCCATTCATATATCCGGCTCGTAGGTAAAAAGAAGCCGGCGCAAATCGAAGTGGGGGGAAACTCGATTTGCGCCGGCCATTTCAAGCCCGGGGGGGAGGCTCAACTCGGGGGGAGTGTGTTTTGTCACGGTCTGCTCCTCGGGGGGAAGGGTGGCTCGCTGCGACAGGAAAATAGATATCCCAATTCCGGCCACATTAACATTACGCGATGACGTGTTGGTGACTATTCTGTCACCATCCTCCGGCAACAATCGATTGTGTGGTCGTTGACCATGCCGACAGCTTGCATGAAAGCATACATCGTGGTGCTGCCGACAAAGTTAAATCCGGCCTTCTTCAACGCCTTCGACAGCGCGTCGGATTCAGGGGAACGGGAGATGAAGTCAGCGAAGGATTTGCGGTCATTCACGCTGGTTTTTCCGCCGGTGAAACTCCAGAGCCAGTCCACAGGATCGCTGAGTTTTAGCCATGCCTGAGCATTCTGGCGGACTGATAGAATCTTCCCACGGTGGCGGATGATGCCGGGGTCGAGGACGAGTTTTTCTAACTGCGCGTCGCTCATTTTCGCCACTTTGATGGGTTGGAAGTTGTGAAAAACTTGGCGGTAGCGCTCGCGTTTTTGGAGGACGGTCCACCAGGAAAGCCCAGCCTGTGCGCCTTCGAGGCAGATGCACTCGAACAAATAGCGGGGATCGCGCGAGGGGACGCCCCACTCAGTGTCGTGGTAGGCGACGTAGAGCGGGTGTTGCAGAGGAAGCCACGGACAGCGGGTCATGGCGGCATTTTCACGATCCCAAGAAGGAACGCAATCCCGTCTTGCCGCCCGCCGCCGGGCCTGCTTCGCTTCGCGCCCCCACCTGATAATTTTATGGCTAACAAAGATGTCACTGATCCCGCCCGCATGGAAAAAATCGTGTCGCTGTGCAAACGCCGCGGCTTCATTTTCCAAGCCGGGGAGATTTATGGCGGCCTCAACGGTTGCTGGGACTACGGCCCGCTGGGTGTGGAGCTGAAGCGGAATTTGAAGGACTACTGGTGGCGGAAAACCGTACAGGAGCGCGATGACGTGCTTGGAATGGATGGGGCGATTTTGACGATGCCACAAGTGTTAGTGTCATCTGGGCATGTGGGTGGATTTAACGATCCCATGAGCGAATGTCCGCTGACAAAGCAGCGTTTGCGTGCCGACCAAATTCCAGTTCCGGGTCTTGGAGTTGAATATACTTTTCTCGGTGCTAGCGATGAGGTTTCAGGTAAAACTACCGATAAGCCATTTACCGTCCTGATCGCAAACGATAGACAAGACAAGGACCGTGCTGCACAAAAAATTGCGCTGCAATACTACCGCGAAGTCTTAGGCAAACAGTCGAAGCCACTGCTATTGGAAAACAGTTGGACATCCCAAGCAG
>JAYVEJ010000275.1:0-1913 GCA_043748885.1 Luteolibacter sp.
AAATTGGCGCGCTGGTGGGCCGGTTTGCTGGCGACTGATAGCTGTCAGGATTGAAGAAATGCGGACAGGAATGCCCGCACCCCTGATTAGGCTCCGGGAAGCTCGATGAAGCCTTCCAGCTTACGAATCCGCGTCGGGTGACGCATTTTCCGCAAGGCTTTGGCTTCGATCTGGCGGATCCGCTCGCGGGTCACTTGGAACTGGCGACCGACTTCCTCTAGCGTGCGGCTGTAACCGTCTTTGAGTCCGAAGCGTTGTTCCAAGACCTCGCGCTCGCGCTCGGTCAGGGTGTCGAGGACGTCCTTGATCTTGTCCTTGAGCATCGAGAAGCCAGCTTCTTCCATCGGGTTATCTGCGGCCTTGTCTTCGATGAAGTCACCGAACGAAGTATCATCCGAATCCCCGACGGGTGCTTGTAGCGAAATCGGCTGCTGCGCCATCTTGAGCACCGCTCTAACACGCTCGACGGGCAAGTGGATTTCGTCGGCGATTTCTTCCGGGGATGGCTCGCGGCCGTATTCTTGCACGAGTTGTTTTTGCACCCGCATCAGCTTGTTGATGGTCTCGATCATATGCACCGGGATGCGGATCGTGCGGGCCTGATCGGCGATGGAGCGGGTGATGGCTTGGCGGATCCACCAGGTTGCATACGTGGAGAATTTATAACCGCGACGGTATTCGAATTTCTCCACCGCTTTCATCAAGCCCATGTTGCCTTCTTGGATCAAGTCGAGGAATGATAACCCGCGGTTAGTATATTTCTTGGCGATGGAAATCACTAGGCGGAGGTTGGCCTCGACCATCTCAGTTTTCGCTTTGAGCGCTTCCTTGAGCCAGTGGCGGAGTTGCTTATTAGCCTCCTCGAAGGTAACTAAAGTATGCCAAGTGCGCTGTTGGACTTCGCGGAGTTTGGTGACGAATTCCTTGTCATCAGGATCGGTCTGGAGCTTGCGGCTATACTTCCAAAACTTTTGCATGTATTCATCCACTTGCTCGCAAAAATCTTCGACGACTTTTTGTTTATAATAGAAGCGAGTGAACACGCGATTGAGCGTTTGGATGTTCTTGTTAAAGTCTTCTTCGAGCTTCTTCTTGCCGCGCGGATTCTTGGCGGAGAGCTGGCGGAATAAGTCGTCATTCTCGTGGTGCAAGACTTTAAGCTGATCACAAAGTTTCGGCAGGCCTTTCATGTAGCGCTCGCGCGACTCGATCTTTTTATCGAGGATCACGCGGTCGAAGCGCTCCTTGCCTTTATTGAGTTTCTCGGCCAATTCCAAATACGAGTCCGTGACGAAACCGAACAGATGAAGGTGCTTGGCCACCTCGATCTCGGCATCCTCGATGCGCTTGGAAATTTCCACTTCCTGCTCGCGGGTGAGCAAGGGGACTTGGCCCATTTGCTTAAGATACATCCGCACCGGATCGTCGAGGATGTCGAGCTTCTGGTCGGCCTTGACGTCTTCTTCATCGCCATCGCCTTCGTCGCGTTTTTTGTCCTTGTAGCGGTCCACCTCGGAGGCGTCGATGATGTCGAACTCCATGTTGCGAAGGCGCTCCATGATGGCCTCGACGTCATCAGGATCTACCAGATCGTTAGGGAGAATCTCGTTGATGTCGTCATAGGTCAGGTAGTCCTGCTCCTTGGCGAGCTTGATGAGTTCGCGGATTTTCTCCTGAATTTCCGGGGTGTCGATCCGGCGTTTTGCGGCATCTGGGACTTTGGCGATCGTCTTGGACTCGACCGGATCTTTCTTCGCTTTGGGCTTGGTCTCGACCACCGGTTTTGCCGGAGCTTTAGCGACGACCTTGGTCGGCGGCTTCCCGGCTGGCTTGGAAATCACTTTAGGCGGAGGCACCACCACGAGGGGTTTTTTTGACTTGGCGTGCTTGGGATCCTCCTTGGGGGTGGCCGC